>CBDUUO010000669.1:0-2206 GCA_965370395.1 uncultured bacterium | reverse complement strand
TCGTAAAAAGTCGAATTCATCAAGTGTTTGGTGTTTCGTATTTGGTGTTTGGTATGAAACGGAGGTGCAAGTACGATCGAGGCAATACTTCTCTTGATATTGGGTGCCGGCGCATATGTCGGTTGGAATATCGGCGCAAATGATACGGCCAATTGTGTGGGCACTTCGGTGGGTTGCGGATTAATTCCATTTAGAAATGCCGTAATTCTGGTGGCCGTCTTTTCTGTTTTGGGCGCCCTCCTGCAGGGTCAATATGTGATGAAAACCATCGGCAGGGGGATCGTTAAAACCGATCTGAGCTATCTGGCTGTTATTATCGCACTGGTGTGTTCCGGTTTTTTTGTTACCCTGGCAACCTTTTTTAGAATTCCGACATCCACATCCCAGGCTATTGTCGGAGGTGTTGTCGGAATCGGTCTTGCGGTTAATGCGGAAGTGGATTTTTCAAAATTGATCGTTATTGCGGAAAGCTGGGTGATTTGCCCTCTTATGGTTATGGCCCTGTCGTTTGGCTTAATGCATTTGTTAAGATTGATTCTCCAAAGATTTGAGGCCGGTTCATTTCTCTTTCAAAACGCTCTGGGTTGGTTGGCGATCGGCTCAGCATGTTACGTTGCTTTTTCGATGGGCGCCAACAATGCGGGCAATGCTGTCGGTCTGATCGCCAATCTTGGGATCCTTCATCCCAAGCTTCTACTTCTCATGGCTGGTTTAAGTATCGCCGTTGGCGCGGCGACCTATGGAAGAAAAGTCGCCTATACGGTCGGCAAGAGCATAACGCCCTTGGATATACCCGGTGCATTTGTTGCACAATTATCGTCTGCTTTTGGTATGCATTTCTTTTCCTTGCTCGGAATTCCGGTATCGACTTCATCGGCTATTGTCGGTGCTGTAGTCGGGGTCGGACTCGTGAAAGGTATGAAAGCCATCAGCAAAAAGACCCTATCGACGATTCTTCTGGGATGGCTGTTGACACCAACTTTCGCAGCAGCATCCTCCTTTTTATTGTATAAATTATTAAATTAGATCTTGTGTTTGGAGGGCCAGATGATTTATACCGCTTTCCATTATAATGTTCCGAATTACGGAATTGCGGTGTAAGCGCTTGTACGGTTGTAGAAAAAAACGTTTGAATACCGGAACGTTTTTTTGACAACCACTATAAATCCATCCTCAGCACTTACAAATCCAAGGAGTGATTATGGCACTTTTTAAAAAGGAAAAAGCTGTTATCGAACTTATTTTAAAGCATCTTGATATGGTGGAGGATTGCGGGAAGGCCAGTCTCAAAGCGGGAGAATTTTATTTACAGGATGACATAAGCCAGGCAAAGGTCCACGCTCGTAATTCTCAAAGTCTTGAGTCAGAAGCCGACTTAATCCGTCATGACATTCGGGATAAACTCTATTCCGGGGCCTATTTGCCCCTGTTGAGAGAGGATATCTATAAACTGGTCGAAAGTATCGACAGGGTGGCCAATGCCGCCGAAGCCTGCTGTGATTTTATCCTGAACCAACGTCCTGCGGTCCCTACGGAAATGAAATCCTATTTTCTTGCGGTAACCCGGGAGTCTTTAGGGATTATAGGTTCCCTCAAACTGGCGGTCTTGTGCTATTTTCAAGGCGACTGCAAGATCGAAACGGTGCGCGACCACACCAGAGAAATCGGCTTCCAGGAATCACGGGTGGATAAACTTGAATGGGATTTGACCAAAGAAATTTTTATATCGGAGTTGGATTTTGCCCACAAGCTCCATTTGAAACTCTGCCTGGATTCAATAGTGGAGGTGTCCGACCGGGCGGA
The DNA here is from genome assembly GCA_965370395.1 of uncultured bacterium. Classification (GTDB taxonomy): domain Bacteria; phylum Desulfobacterota; class Desulfobacteria; order Desulfobacterales; family JAHEIW01; genus JAHEIW01. Next base: position 403 of record CBDUUO010000669.1, on the reverse strand, counting down.
AGATGCCGGCGATCAGCTCGAACTGGCCACATTGAAGTCGATGGTCTGAAAATAATTGTTATTGGTTATTTGTTATTAGTTAATAGATGCGAATTGATGAAGACCTTCGAAGGTCCTGGCGCTTTTATTTAGATCAGGGATCGGAGAAGTTTAATCATTGCTAGTTTGTCATTCCCGCGAAGGCGGGAATCCAGAAATTTTTTGCTGAAAACCCTGGATGCCCGCCTGGCGCGGGCATGACGGTAAAATCCCACGACCCCTCAGGTATTTAGGAATTCAAAATAGGATCTTTTCACTTTTTAATTCCTCAATTCCTTAATTCGCAATACCTAAATTTTTTGCCACTAGCTAATTACTCCGCCCTGAAAAATAGCCATAACAGGGTTGGGTAGTATAAATTTGT
>CBDUUO010000668.1:0-2207 GCA_965370395.1 uncultured bacterium | reverse complement strand
ATCAAAATACAGGAATTCACATCGGGTAATGTCTTATATTAGTGGGCGACCGATCGGTTGGCTGCAGGTGGTTGCCAACCTTGCCGGAGCCTGCATTGTAACATCGTATTTTGTTTTTTTTGACCGGGTATTCCCGGCACAGCAGGTCCAAAATACGTTTTATGTCGTTGGAATCATGTTCGTCGGGCTGGTTATTATTGCTGGCGTTTTTTTTTACAACTGGCGAAAAGATCTGAATCGATTTTTTAACCTCAAAAGGCTTGATCAGGAGATTGACCCGGTTCTTCAAAAAAAAGCGCAGCGCAAAATCCTTGATTTACCTTATATTTCTGCATTGATGAGTCTTTTTAACTGGTTTTTAGCCGCCATTACGATGACAACATATAGCCTAATTTCGGAATCCGGCGAGGACGCATCATTCGCAGTACAGCTGGTTGAAGGATTAAGAGTTTTTATCGGTGTCATCATCGCCGGGATCATTACCTGTGCCATCATCTTTTTCACTACCGAATCCCAATGTAAGAAAATTTGGTCCTATTTTTTCCCGCGAGGCGGACTGGCCACAACCCAGGGGGCATTCCGCCTGAAGCTTCGAATTCGTATGTTTGTTATTTTTTTACTGGCCAGCATTTTACCGCTGATCTTAATGGCCGTGCTATCGTATAACAAAGCGCGCATGATGCTCGTCATGGATCCTGCTCAGGTCATTCAGAGCCTTTTGTACCTGACAGGTTTTTTACTGGCGGTTACCTTAACCATGGCCATCATTTTATCTCGCCAGTTCACCACCGGCATCATCGATCCGGTCCGCCGGATGGAAGCCGCCATGGCCAAAGTTGAAAAAGGGGATCTGACGGCAACCGTGACCGTTAACAGCAATGACGAACTGGGCGCGCTGGCCGAAAACTTCAATCAGATGACCGAAGGCCTCAAAGACCGCTATCGGTTGCGCCAATCATTGGATCTGGCCAAAGAAGTGCAGCAAAACCTTCTGCCCACAGAAGATCCCCAATTCCCCGGTTTAGACATCGCCGGCAAAAGCATCTATTGTGACGAAACCGGCGGCGATTATTTTGATTTTTTTGATAACGCCGAGGTTGACGAAAATAAATATGGTGTTGTCATCGGTGATGTATCCGAGCACGGCATCCCATCGGCCCTGCTGATGGCCTCAACCAGAGCTTTCCTGCGGCAACGATCAGCCTTATCCGGCAGCCTAGCCGATGTGGTCAGCGACGTGAACCGCCAGCTGACCCGTGACGTGGAAGATACCGGCCGATTCATTACCCTGTTTTATCTTCAGATTGATATGAACAACCAAAGTCTGAACTGGGTGCGGGCCGGGCATGAACCGGCGGCGCTTTATGATCCCGTAACGGATTGCTTCGAAGAGCTGACCGGCGAAGGCATTGCTTTAGGAATCGATGAGAGCTGGCAGTATGTGGAAAAAAAACGCGCCGATCTGGCTGCCGGTCAGATTATTCTATTGAGCACCGACGGCATCTGGGAGGCCCGCAATCCGCAGGATAAAATGTTCGGCAAACAGGCGATCTACAGCATTATTCGTCAAAATTCTCGGGCCGAAGCCGCAAAAATACAGGGTGCCATCCTGGCCGAGTTAAATCGGTTTCAGCAAGGTGTTGAGCCTGCCGATGACATCACCCTGGTTATCATTAAAATTAGCCCCGGTGTTTAAGGGTTGTAAATAAGGCCTTTTGGCGGGCACGGTGGCCCGCCCTACGGGTTTCATTAGACGCCTGAGGTAAAAAAGGTCGGCCACCATGCAAAGTGGAACACGCAACCCGAAACCAGTAACTCGATAAACGTAGGGCGGGCCACTGTGCCCGCCAAGTGAAACCGCAAGGCGGAACGCGCAGGCTGTGCCGACTACTTTGTAATTCGGCACCCGCAATGCGTAAAAAAGGAGAATCGACCATGGCGACAGCAACAATACGGTGGTTAAATGATAGAAACTTCGTCGGCACGGATGCCACGGGGCACTCCGTTGTGTTATCCGGGCAAAAAAACGGTATCGGGGTCAGTCCCTCCCAGATGCTGCTGGTTGCGCTGGCATCGTGTTCATCGGTGGATGTGGTTGAAATTTTAGAGAAAAAACGCTTGAAATTGACGCTATTGGAAGTCACCGCCACCGGTGAACAGGACCCGGATCCGCCCTGGACCTATCGAAAAATCCATGTGAAATATCG
>CBDUUO010000667.1:0-2212 GCA_965370395.1 uncultured bacterium | reverse complement strand
GTTTTGAAAAATATCTTGCCATAAAAAGCGCAAAAATAATTATTAAGAGACTAATTGGAGCGTTTGAAACGCTTATTTTAAGTTATATTATAAAAGTGACCATTCTTCAACCAAAATAGGGCATGGCAATTAGATCGCTTGGAAAAATGAGATTATTCCTGTAGAATATAGGAGTTACTATAAAACATATGCCGAAAATTCAACCAAATTTTGAGGCGACGTTTTATGCGAGCGGTTATACAAAGAGTCAAGCAAAGTTCCGTCAAAACGAACGATGAAATTGTGGGCCAGATCGGCCAAGGGCTTTTAGTTTTGCTTGGCGTGGCCAAAGGCGACAGCGCTGAAGATGCGGATTATCTGGCCAATAAGATCATCAACCTGAGGATCTTTGAAGATGAAGACGGCAAAATGAACCGATCGTTGCTCGAGACCGGCGGTGAATTGCTGGCTGTTTCTCAATTTACCCTGTTAGCCGATTGCCGCAAAGGCAGACGACCCTCATTTATAGCGGCGGCTGAACCCGAAAAAGCCAACGAACTCTACCAAAAGTTTGTCGACGGGGTGCGCCAAAAGGGTGTCGAGGTTAAGACCGGTCGTTTTCGAGCGATGATGGAAGTCGCCCTGATCAATGATGGCCCGGTAACGGTGATCATCGAAAGCCGCTAGAGGCGAGTCCCAAAAATTTTTTTAGGTGTCAGGTGTCAGTGTTCAGGTTTCAGGGCTCCGCAGGTGTCAGTGTTCAGGTGTCAGCATTGACAGAGCTGCTCCCCCCCGGGCCCAATTCTGGCACCTGGCACCTGATATCTGAAAAACCCTGACACCCGAAACCTGACACCTGACACCTACTAATTTCTGAAACCTGACACCTGACACCTAAAATCAATCTGTGTTTTTTAAATTACATAAAGGACAACACACTTTATTGTTGGGAGTGGTCTTGGGTCTCCTGTCTGTTGCGGCTATCCTGCACGCCCAGGAGCTCGCTGAACTGAATCGCTTTATTGGCAAAAATGATTCAATTCTTGTGGCCGACGCTAAGGGTCATATTGTATTAGCAAAAAATGTCAATGAAAAGCGGATTCCGGCTTCGATTTTAAAAATATTCACCTCCCTTGTGGCCCTGCATTATCTCGGTGACGATTATCGCTTTCCGACCGAATTTTACCTGGATAAACAATCAAATCTGAAAATTAAAGGTTACGGCGACCCGCTCCTGATTTCGGAGGTGATCTCTAAGATATCGCAAGTCCTTGCCGTGCTCCTGAAAAACACCCAACCTTTGAATGACCTGGTTTTAGATGATTCCTATTTTCAACAGCCTTTGACCATCCCCGGAATCACATCGTCCGCACAACCTTATGATGCCCCCAACGGCGCGTTGTGCGTCAATTTTAATACGGTCAGCTTTAAGCGCACGTCACAGGGTTATGTCAGTGCCGAGCCACAAACACCGCTGCTGCCGCTTGCGATCAAAAAAATAAAAGCATCCGGATTAAATCAAGGCCGCATCGTTTTTTCTCATAACAAAAATGAAATCACCCTGTACGCGGGGAAGCTTTTCCAATATTTTCTTGAAAAACAGGGGCTGCGTTTCAACGGAAAGGTCAAATTGGGACGGATCAATGAAAAAATCGACCGGCTGATATTCAGATATGATTCCAGTTCATCACTGCAGGAGATTGTAGTGAAGCTCCTGGAACATTCCAACAATTTTACGACCAACCAGCTGCTCATCGCCACCGGCGCAAAAATCATCGGGTCACCGGGCACCCTCGCCAAAGGTGTCGCCATTGCCTCCGACTATGCAAAAGAGATGCTGGATATAGAGAATATGACGATTGTCGAAGGCTCCGGAATATCCAGAGACAATAGAGTCTCAGCCGTACAGATGCTTCAGGTTCTCCAGGAATTTCTGCCCTATCACTATCTGATGCGCCGGGAAGGAAGAGAATTTTATAAGACCGGCACGCTTTACGGCATCAGCACCCGCGCCGGCTATATCAAAAGGACCGATGGCGAATTTTACCGCTACGTCATTATGTTCAACACCCCGGGCAAATCCACCGACTCCCTGATTCTAAGACTCCTGCGAATCCTGGATTAATTCGCAGAAATCCATTCGGCCGTCTATTATCCCTGTGCGCATAAATTTGGATATATTTAAGCTTCCAGAAGATATATGCAATAATTAGCGATTGTCCATTCATAGCCG
>CBDUUO010000666.1:0-2214 GCA_965370395.1 uncultured bacterium | reverse complement strand
CGCTCCCACAGAGAGTTTATCTAATGGTAACTTGGACTTTCCAGATAAGCAGGTATTTTAATCCACGAAATCTATCTTCACGGGGAGACCCCCAATGCCAGGAAAAAAAACGTTTAAAATGGAAATCAAAGATGTGTTGAAGCACCCCGTCGTGCTGAAAGTCACCGACGATATAAACCCGGAGCTGCTTGAAAGAAGGCAATATCCGCCGCCCGTCTGTAAAGCCTTTTCCCGGAAGTTTACGATTCTGAAGGAAACCGATCAGTTTAAGTTCACGGTGGACAAGGCAGCGCAAAAACAGCTGCCGAACATTATCGACAACAGGGTTCAGAAGATCGAAGGCCTCAAAACCGCCGATGCATCCTTTGCCAAAGCCTATGGCAAAAAGCGCAACATCGGCATTGTCTTTTCCGGAGGACCCGCCCCCGGCGGGCATAATGTCATCGCCGGTCTTTATGATGCGGCCAAAAAGGCCAACGCAGAATCCAGGGTTTACGGGTTTTTAATCGGCCCTGATGGGATTATCGAGAATGAAACGCTTGAACTCGATGATGATCTGGTTGATGCCTATCGCAACCTGGGGGGCTTTACCATGATTAAAACCGGCCGGGCCAAAATCGACACCCGGGAAAAGATGGAGCTGTCCGCAGAAACCTGTCGAAAACTCAATCTGGCCGCCCTGGTGATTGTCGGCGGAGATGATTCCAACACCAACGCTGCATTTTTAGCTCAGGAAATGTTTGCAGCTGGCGTTCAAGTAATTGGCGTTCCCAAGACAATTGATGGTGATATCCAGGTTAGAGATGACAACGGCAACGTTCTGTGTGCCATGTCTTTTGGTTTTCACACTGCCGCCCGGGCGTTTGCCAATTCCATCAGCAACCTGTGTACCGACAGCAGTTCGGATGTAAAATACTGGCATATCTGCAAAGTCATGGGCCGGGTGGCCAGTCACCTGGCCCTGGAGGTTGCCCTGCAAACCCATGCGAACCTGACGCTGATTGGAGAGGACCTGGCAGATTATATAGATGAGAGCCGGCTGAAAAAGGCCCGGGAGGAAGGCGCCGTCGATTTTCACGCTTACGGCATGACCCTGCGGCATCTCTCGCGCGTGATCTGCGAATCCATTCTGCGGCGGGCCGTGGTTGGCAAAAACTACGGGGTGATCATCATTCCGGAAGGCGTTCTGGAATTCATCAACGAAATCCAGATGTTTATCATTAAGCTCAACACCATTATTGTCGAACACAACCAGACCCACGACAAAGATTTTCATGCCGCCTTTCCGCTGCTGGAAGACAAACTGGAATATCTGCGGCGGCTGGCCCAGCGCTCCAGGGAAGATGCTTCATTTAAGCTCTGGAATACCCGCGACGATGATCTGTTTAACGATATTCCGGCCTTTTTCCAGGAGGGGTTGCTCATGGAAAGAGACAGCCACGGCAATTTTCCATTTTCGCAGGTGGAAACCGAAAAAGTGTTAATGGGCCTGGTAACGGATTACCTCAACATTTTAAAAGAAGAAGGGCGCTACCGTCTGGGAATTAAGCAAGCCTACTTTCAGAAAACGCTGGCCCGGGCCGATCTGGACCCGGACACCTTCGGCCCTCTGTTATTTGAAAATTACGGGCAGGCTGAATTCCTGTTAAGAAAAACCGAGATTATATCGGTCAAAACCTTAAGGCAGTCTCTTGAGAAAGGGGGACTGCTAAAAGCAGATGATGCAATTCCGGCTGCCATCGAGAAAATTTATAAGAAATCGGTGCCGTCTTTCAAAACCCAGATTCATTTTTACGGATATGACGGCAGGGGCAATGACCCGACGCGATTCGACTGTACCTATTCCTATAATCTGGGGCTGACCGTTTTCAGCCTGATTGCCAACGGGGCCACGGGCCAGATGGCGGCCATCCGAAATCTGGAAAAAGATTTTTCAAAATGGAAGCCCATCGGTATTCCGATTGCGCCGCTGATGCATCTCGAAGAGCGCAAAGGCAAGCTGGCGCTGGTACTTGAAAAAAGTATCGTCGATGTTAACTCCATTGCGTTTCAGGTGGTCAAAGCCAACCGGGAGAAATGGCTGGCGGTGGACTCGGAGCGGGATCACTTCAGAAGACCCGGCCCCATAAGGTTCACGGGAAAAAGTGAAGAAGAAAGACCCATTACCCTGGAATTAAATGCACTGGCGGATCCGGACGATTAATAAGAGCTAGT
>CBDUUO010000665.1:0-2215 GCA_965370395.1 uncultured bacterium | reverse complement strand
AAAAAGGGATTAAATTATCATTTCATGACCATGATTTCAAGCCTGTTGTCTGTTTTTTTGTTATTTAACCGCAGATGCACGCAGAAAGACGCAGACTTTATTATTAGCCACAGACCCACACGGACTCACACAGACCTTTTGGCCGAGCGACCTGCTCGGCCAAAAACAGTCAATCGCTTCGCGATTACACAAAATATCAATACCTTTCATTCAATTAAATGGTGCGCATAACGTAGGGTCGGCCACCGTGCCGACCTCAACCGGCGGCCACGGACTTCGGCGAGCTCAGTCGAGCCGTGGGCCGCCCTACTCAAGGTGGCGACTGCGTAAGTCCGTGCAGTTTCAGGGGGTTCATGGGTTCGGAGGTTCTGGCCTCTGACTGCTAGTTTCTGGCAGCCGCAGAGGTCTGCCCTACTCTGATCTGGTTCGGCACGGTGTCCGACCCTACTTCTGTTATCTGTCTTCTGACTTCTGTTCTCTGTTCTCTGATTCCTGATTGCATACGCCACAAATATTGCAGGTTTCAACGCGGCAAGCCGGGGAGGGCAGCGCTTTTAGCGCTCGCTGGAATTCTTGCTGTAAAAAGGACTTTTTGATTCCCTGATCAATAAAATCCCAGGGAAGCTGCTCAGCGACATCGCGATTCCTTAGTACATAAAAATCCGGGTTGACGGATGTGGCTTTAAGGGTTTGGGCCCAGTTGCCTTTATGGGTGTGAGCCAGCTGCAGGATATCGGCAACCTTGCGGTCCCCCCGGGAAAAAAGTGCCTGAATATAGGCCCAGCGCGGTATATCTGAATGAATGCGGATATTGGGGACCTTTTTCAACTCATTTTTGATTTTCCGGATCTTTTTTTTCAACGAACCGACTTCATCCATCGCCACCCACTGAAACGGTGTAAATGGTTTGGGCACAAAACAATTTAAGCTGATCGTAATTTCACCGATCCGTTTTTGGGACCGGCTGGATTTTAAAAAACCATGCTTGATTTTTTTGCACAAACGGATGATCGCATCGACATCATCGATTGTTTCGGTGGGGAGCCCGATCATAAAATACAACTTTAAGTTGGGAATACCATTTGCAACCAGAGCATCGGCGGCAGCTAAAATCGCTTCTTCGGTAATCCCTTTATTGATGACTTTGCGCATGCGCTCGGATCCGGCATCCGGGGCAATCGTTGCTGTTTTCACTTTGCTCTGCTTGAGGGCCGACAACAGTGCCGGTGATAACCCATCTGCCCGCAGCGAACTAAAAGATATCCGGATGTCTTCATCGCGGTATAGATCACACAAATCACCGATACCCGGGAGATCTGAAACGGCAGAGCCCACCAGGCCGATGCGGTCGGTTTGGGAGATTCCCTGATTTATATTTTCGGCCAGTTTTGAAATCGGCCTGAAGCGCGGCGGTCGATAAATAAATCCGGCGCTGCAGAAGCGGCAGCCGTGTGGACAGCCTCTGCCGACTTCAATCAGATAGGTCCGGTCAAAGGCGGTATCAGGGGTCAAGATGGTGCTGCAGGTGGCCGTGCGGGTCAGATCTTTCAGGTAAGTCCGTTCGACTGTCGGGGGTACTTCTTCCCGCGGGCTAAAGGATGCTATGGTTCCATCACGCTGATAATCGACGCTGTAAAAGGCGGGCACATAAGCACCCGGAACGTTGCGGGCAATGGTTATCAGGGTTGCGCGTTTGCTGTTTGCGGGTTCAAAAACTTCTACAAATCGGGGCAGCATGACTTCGGCTTCACCGATTAGGAAGCAATCAAAAAAAGCGGCAATCGGTTCCGGATTTATAAAACTGGTGACCCCGCCGGCGAGCAGCAGGGGGTCCTGATCACTTCTCTGCTCGCTTCTTAAGGGCAGGCCGATTTTGTCAAGAATGGATAGGATATGGGGGTAATCATTTTCAAAAGAGAGGGAAAAGGCAATAATATCGACCTCTGTCAAGCGTTTTCCGGACTCGAAGGTTCTGAGAGGTGTTTGTTTTTTGGGGGGAGGCTCCGGCAGAAATGCGCGTTCGCAGACGACATGGTCATAATTGTTTAGCAGGCGATAGACGCTCTGGAAACCGAGATTGGACATGCCTAAATGATAGCGATTGGGATAGATCAGAGCGAAACGGATACGGCCGCGCCAGGATTTTCGAATGGTTCCAATCTCGGTTTCATTCGCTTGCCCGGCTGATTTTCGAGTTTTCAAAATCATGGGGCTG
>CBDUUO010000664.1:0-2215 GCA_965370395.1 uncultured bacterium | reverse complement strand
AACCTTTTTACGAGTGTGTTTTGTATTTGGTGTTTAGTGTTTAGTATTCGAACATACCGATATAGAATCATATATTTCATACCAAACACCAAACACGAAACACCAAACACTTGATGAATTCGACTTTTTACGAATTCATCAAAATTGGAGTTTAAAAATGGCAAAGGAAAAAATTCTGGTCGTCGATGACGAAGAAGATATCCTCGAACTGGTCCGATATAACCTGTCCCGGGAGGGGTATCAGGTAACCGGAAGCCTGACGGGTGAAGATGCAGTTCACAAAGTGCGTTCAGAACCGTTTGATTTGATTGTCCTGGACCTGATGCTGCCCGGGATGGACGGCCTGGCATTCACCAAAACTTTAAAAAATGATTCCAGACTCCGCAGCATTCCGATCATCATGTTAACCGCCAAAGGTGAAGAAGCCGATATCGTCACCGGCCTGGAACTTGGCGCGGATGACTATATTACCAAACCCTTCAGCCCCAAGGTCATGATCGCCCGGGTGCGCACGGCACTTCGTCGCCATAAGGAAGAGCCGGAAGATGAAATGGCGATCGTGAAAATCCATGACCTGGAAATCAATCCCGGCAGGCGCAGCGTGCTGGCCAAAGACGATCCCATCGATTTCACTGCTGGCCGCCGGCTGGTATGCATCCGAGGCCATGCGCCAATTTTTTCTGGACCAGACCGCCACAGACCTCAAAGCCAGAGCCGCTCTTCTGGATAAACAGATCAAGGAGCTGCTTTCACCATTGCGCAGCGAAACCATCGACGCTATCTGCAAAAAAGCGGGGCGGCTTTCGGCAACGCGCATCACCGTTATCCTGCCCGACGGAACAGTGATCGGTGATTCCCGTGAAACACCCCAGCTGATGGATAATCATGCCAACCGGCCGGAAATAATCACTGCGCTGGCCGGCCAAACCGGCAAATCCTTGCGCTTCAGCAACACCCTTATGCAGGACATGCTTTATGTCGCCGTACCGATCAGAGATCGTCAGGGTATTGTGGCCGCGATACGCACATCATTGCCGGCAACCGCGGTAGAGACTGAAATCCGATCTATTCAGCTGAAAATCGCGCTGAGCGGATGCATCATCGCATTGCTGGCTGCCGGCATCAGCTGGGTCATCTACCGCCGTATCAGCCGACCCATCGAGCAGATGAAAAAAAGCGCCGCGCAGTTTGCCGGCGGCGATTTAAGCCACCGGCTTACTTCCCCTGCCACCGAAGAAATGACGAGCCTGGCCGATGCCATGAATCAGATGGCAGCCCAGCTGGATAATCGTATTGAAACAATCATCAGCCAGCGCAATCAACTCGAAACGGTTCTTGCCAGCATGCTGGAAGGGGTGATTGCCATTGACAGCGAAGAGCGCATCGTGAGTATCAACCGGGCCGCCGCGCAACTATTTGAAAATGAGCCGGCAAACTGCCAGGACAAAAGTATCCAGGAAGTGATTCGGTCTCCGGCCCTGCAGCAGTTTATTCGAAGTGCCCTAAACGATACGAACCCGGCCGAAGAAAAAAAGATCCGCATTGATCTTGATTGTGAAAAAGACACCACCGCCATTTTCGATCCCACCCTCATCGAGCAGGCGGTGGTGAATCTGCTGGATAATGCCCTTAAATACAGTGAGCCGCAGGGCAAGGTTCTGGTGAAATCACACCAACAAAATTCCGAGATAATTATCAGTGTTCAGGACCACGGCATTGGTATTGCTCAAAAGCATCTGTCGCGGCTCTTCGAACGCTTCTACCGGGTGGACAAAGCCCGCAGCCGCAACTTGAGCGGAACCGGTCTGGGACTGGCGATCGTCAAACACATTGCCCAGGCGCATGGCGGTCATGTTACGGTTGAAAGCAAACTGGGAGAAGGCAGCCGCTTTAGCATTTACCTGCCGCAAAACAAATAGTCCCTGAACTAGGTGATCATCCCGTCCGGATCTAAGCTTTTTCATTGATTTGCCGCACACAACGTGCTATTCCCCGCCAACTAGTGTTGTGTCCCAGAAATATATTACAAAAGTCGTGCAGTATATTTTAGTTCAGTTGAGTTCTTTAAACAACACAATGTCTATGGTGTCAGGTGTCAGTGTTCAGGTGTCAGGTGCCATGAAGATACAGAGGGCAGAGCACAGAAAACAAATGACAGAAGACAACGGGCAGACTGTTTCTGCTTTCTGTCATCTGTTATCTGACACCTGACACC
>CBDUUO010000663.1:0-2215 GCA_965370395.1 uncultured bacterium | reverse complement strand
CTTTTTACGAATTCATCATACTTAGCTCATTGGAAAAACCGCAAAGATCACCGTACTCCAGACGGAATGGGAGATGATCACCGGCGCCAGGTTTTTATATCGCCAGAACATCGCGCCCCAGAATGCCCCCGCCACACCTGCCGCCCCGATTAGCATCAGGTTGAACGACCAGATGTGCACCCCGGCATAGATAACGGTTGCCAGCAGCCAGCCCTGCCAGAGGCCAAAGCGAGCCGCCAGATTTTTTTGCAAAAAACCGCGCCAGTAAATTTCTTCGCAGGGCCCGGTGATAAAAAAAAGTAAACAGGCGATAATACCGGTGTGGGTTCCCACTCCTTTTTCGTAAATGCCGTTAATTTGTGCGGCGCTAAAGGGCATTATGGTGCTAGAAATCGTCTTGCCCAACCAGAAAATGACATACAACAAGCCGGCTGATGCCAGCCCCAGTAGAATAGCGGTTTTGTTAAACTGGAATTGATGTTTTCGGTGCGGCTGGATCCACAAAGATAAGATTGCCAACGTGGCGGCCGAAACGGAAATTTTTATCCAGAATGTCGCCCAGCTTAAATAGAAGGTCACAAACCACAGAACGCACGCCAGCACAACGGTCAATACGACCGCTGTGGGGCGAAACCCCTCGCGTTTCAAAACAGGCCCTCAAGCACAAGAGACGCAACCAGCAGCACGCCGAAGGCCGTATCCAGTTTTGCCGTTTGAGCATCAGCGTCGTCCGGTATTTTTTTCAGCATCTGGCGCAACAGCTTCAAAGCCAGGGGCATCGAAATCAGGACAATTAATGACCATGGATACAGGGGGCCGGCAATGGACATGCCGATGATGCCGACGTAGGCTATGATCACCAGGGCACTGTATAACCTGATCCCATTGCGCTGGCCGATCATAATTGGCAAAGTCAAAATGCCTTTGCTGCGGTCATGGGAGATGTCGCGGATGTTGTTGGCCAGCAATACCAGGGCCACCAGCAGTCCGAAAGGCAGGGATATTAAAAGGGCATTGCCGCTAAATACCTGGCGTTGAATGAAATACGAACCCAGTACCATCAACGGCCCCCACATTAAAAATACGGATAGTTCCCCCAGAGCCATATATTTGTATTTAAACGGCGGTGCGGTATAGGTAACGCTAGCAAGGGCTCCTGCCAGGCCGATCCATAGCAAGGGCCAACCGCGAATAACTGCCAGATAAAGACCGATGATGATCGCAAGCCCGTAGAGCAAACAGGCTTCGATAAGCACCTGCTGTGGCGTTAACTTGCCTTCTAAAAGAGGATGGGGCCGGTATATCCCGGTGGAAACTCCCTGAAAATCCACACCGCTTTTGACGTCATGATAGTCATTGATCAGGTTGGTGGCGGCATGCATTAAAATTCCAGCGAAAACGGTCAATACGTAAAGCGCCCAGGAAAACCGGCCGTCGATAGCGGCCAGGGCTGAACCGACGCTGACGGAGATGGCGGTCATCGAAAAGGACCACGGCCGGCTGGCCAGAATCCAGTTACGATATATATTCATTGATTTATTGATTCTGCTCTTCGAGGGCCTTTACTTCTTTTTCGGCGGCCCTGGCTTCCTTTTGTGCCTGTCGGGCATTTTCGGCCGCCTCAGACGCCCGGTTTTGAGCGGCTTCCGCCTGGTCAAAGGCTCTTCTTATCCGTTTTTTGAATTTTTTTCTCTTATCTTTGGTTTTGCCATATTGGTTATATGTTCGCATGGCATTTTCGTATGCTTCAGCCGATCTTTGACTGGCTGCCTGTGCATCTTGATCGGCTTCTGCGGCCCTTTTTGCAGCCGCATCGGCCTGCCGGCGAATCGATTCCCTGCTTTTTTGATCTTCCCGGGTGCTTTGACGGTGTTTTAGCTCCTGAATCTCTGCGGCGGTTTTTTCCTGATACTCCAGGGTATCTTTAACTTTGGATTTTGCAGGCGGCGGGGTGTCGGTAACATGCAAGTTTCCGTTTTCATCCGTCCATGTATAGACTTGTCCGGCCATTAGACCGGAACTCAGAAAGCCGACTATCAGAATGCAGATGATGATCGAAAATTTTTTCATTTACCCCTCTTGTAAATTTAAGTATATTCGTAATTCCATCCGGAGTCAAACCATCAAGGGCAGCAGATAACTGCCCCTAGTGTTGCGTCTCGCAAGTAATTTTCAAAACACGGTTATATTTAAGGTGTCAGGTGTCGGGTGTCAG
>CBDUUO010000662.1:0-2217 GCA_965370395.1 uncultured bacterium | reverse complement strand
ATAATTTTCTTAAGGTATTACTGCCGGAATACCATTCCTCAAATTTGGCCTATACCGCATTTGCGCTGCTCTCCAAAGATCGAAAATAAACATTATAAGTATAGCATCTGCGGGTCATTAGATATATAAATAATATCTTCACCTTCAGATTGATTTTAGTAAATTGAAAATCCTAGAAATAACTGCTGCCATCCCAGCAATGGGTGCACAGCTTCTCTTTTGGCAAACCGATTGCTGCAACCAGATCTTCCAGTTTCTGGTACTGTAAGGAAGTCAGTTTCAATCGCTGTCTGATATTATCCACCATCGCCTGGTTCTTTTCCGATCCTGCCGTCGCATATTCGGCTAAAAGTTTATCATCAGTGCCTTCAAGTTCCGCGATGGCTTTGCGGCCGGCAAGATCAAGCGTTGAGCGTGAGGTCGAAAAATTTAAAAAATCGCAGGGATAAATGAGGGTAGGGCAGGCGGGCCGCATGTGGACCTCTTTGGCGCCGTATTCGTATAAAATTTGAATGGTGTCCTGCAGCTGGGTACCGCGCACGATCGAGTCTTCGCAAAAGAGGATTCTTTTGCCCTCGATCAGTTCCTTCACCGGAATGAGTTTCATTTTAGCTACAAGATCCCTGATGCTCTGGTTCTGGGGCATAAAGCTTCGAGGCCAGGTCGGCGTGTACTTAACAAAGGGCCTGACATAGGGGATTTTTTTCTCGTTTGCATATCCGACGGCGTGTCCGATACCGGAATCCGGAATACCGGCGACAAAGTCGATATCGACACTGTCATTTTGGGCCAGGGCCTTTCCGCATTCGTTACGGGTGGCTTCCACATTGATTCCTTCGTAGCTGGTGGCCGGGTACCCGTAATAGACCCACAAAAAAGCACATACCTGCAGCCGGTCCTGCGGCGGTTTTTTTTGTTCGTATCCGTCGGCCGTTATTAAAACGATTTCTCCCGGGCCGAGGTATTTTTCAATTTCATAACCCAAATTGGGAAAGGCACAGGATTCCGAAGCGGCTGCAAATGCCCCATCCTTTTTGCCGACAACAATCGGTGTGCGGCCCAGTTTATCCCGCGCCGCATAAATGCCGTTTTCAGTGAGCAGGAGCATCGAGCAGGAGCCTTTGATTGCCTCCTGGGCATATTGCATGCCCGCTTCGAAGGATTCCTTTTCACAGATTAACATGGCCACCAATTCGGTCGGACTCGTTTCTCCGCCGCTCATTTCTGAAAAGTGCCGTTTGCTTTTGAGCGCTTTGGCGGCAAGTTCTTCGATATTGTTGATTTTGCTGACCGTTACGATCGCAAAAGTCCCTAAATGGGAACCGATAATCAGTGGCTGCGGGTCATGATCGCTGATGATGCCGATACCTTTGTGGCCATGCAGTTTTGGAAGGTCTGGTTCGAACTTGGATCTGAAATAATCATTTTCGATGTTGTGAATTGATCTAGTGAAATCCTTTGCGTTTTGTACTGCGAGACCCCCTCGCTTGGTTCCAAGATGGGAATGATAGTCGGTTCCAAAAAATAGATCATTTACGCAGTCCTCTTTTGCCGTACAGCCAAACAGTCCTCCCATTGGAATTCCTCCTTTAAGTATGGTCTCAGTCTTTTAATTCAATGATGCGGGCACTCAAAACGTCCTTTTGCAGCTGAAGCAGGGCCACCGAGGCCGGGTTGCCGAATTTGGGATAGGACGCACTTCCCGGATTTAGAAAGGTAATCCCATTCTTTTCATATTTATCCAGACGGTGGGTATGACCGGTGATAATTGCCTTGAAACCGGTTTTACCGGGTTCTGCATCCAGTCGGTTTGCGATATGAAGCACATGCAAAACAATCTGGCCAATTTCAACAATTTCTGATCGCGGCAGCTTGTTTGCCCAGCGCCCAGAATCCATGTTTCCCCGGACCGCCACCACCGGGGCGATTTTTGACAGTTTATCCAAAACCTTTTCATCACCGATATCACCGGCATGAATGATCAGATCCACACCTTCAAATGCTTTCGGCACCCCGGAGGGTATGCGCCCGTGGGTATCGGAAATCACCCCGATCAAAAAATTATTTTTGAATTCAAATCTTTTGACCATGTTTAAACCCGGTTCTATGCAAGTCGGGACCCATTCGGGACGCCTCGCTGCGGCTGCGCCAGCACCACCTCACCATTTTCAAGCACAAAGCCGGTGACTAGGAATTCCGACATAAAAGTTCCGATTT
>CBDUUO010000661.1:0-2220 GCA_965370395.1 uncultured bacterium | reverse complement strand
GCCTGACTTCGGAAAGGATTTTTTATGAAAGAAACATCCAATTTTAAGGTCGAAGCAGATAACCATATTGCGTGGTTGATATTAAATCGTCCCGAAAAACGCAATGCCATGGGGCTGGCCTTTTTTGAAGAAATCGGCGCATGGTTCGATGACTTTGATCGGAATCCGGATATCCGCGTGGTGATTATTAAAGCCGAAGGCAAAAGCTTTTCGGCAGGTACCGATCTTGAAGAAGCCGCCGCCTTGGTCAATCAACGCTCGGCAGATGGCCGCGACAAAATGCAGAAAAATATTTTAGAGCTTCAAGAGGGTTTCACAAAAATCGAACGCTGCCGCAAACCCGTCATCGCGGCAATCCACAGCCACTGTATCGGTGGTGGGATGGATATGATCTGCGCCTGCGATATGCGTCTGGCAACAAAGGATGCGATCTTCAGCATCCGCGAAACCCGCATGGGCATTGTTGCTGACCTCGGAACCCTACAGCGTCTACCGCATATCATTGGCCAGGGCCGGTTCCGGGAACTGGCTCTGACCGGACGCGATTTTACGGCACAGGAAGCTCTGCAAGTCGGGTTGGTTACGCGGATCTGCGATGACCGTCCGACCCTATACAAAGAGGCTAAAAATCTGGCGGATCAAATTGCAGCCTGTCCGCCGTTAACCGTTCAGGGAACCAAGGAGGTCATAAATTACAGCCGCAACAACGGCATTGAAGCCGGGCTGCAATATGTTGCCCAGAAAAATTCAGCGGCGCTGCCCTCCGAAGATCTTTTTGAAGCGGTGACGGCCTTTATGGAAAAAAGAAAGCCGGAATTCAAGGGCAAATAAATTCTGCGCATCACGCGCAGAATTTATTTTGAGTTAACAGTTATTTGTTATTGGTTAATAGAAAAAAATATGCCTTGAGCCAAGGTCGATAGTATTTATGGTTTTCCCTAATAACAATTAACGATTAACATATAACCCGGAAACATAAGGAGAAATATCCCATGCCGAAGCCAAAGTTTGGCGCTTTAGATGGAATAACTGTAATTGATCTTTCCCGCCTCTTGCCGGGCCCTTACTGTTCCATGATTTTAGCAGATCATGGTGCCCGGGTCATCGCCATCGAAAGCAAACAGTTCATCGCTGACGGCCTGTTTTTCAATACAATCAATCGCAACAAAGAACACATGTCGCTTAACCTGAAGACCGCGGAAGGCAAGCAAATTTTTTTTCAGTTGATTGAAAAAGCCGACGTTGTGCTGGAAGGCTTCAGACCGGGCGTGGTTGACCGCCTGGGGGTTGACTATGAAAGTGTTCGCAAAATGAATCCAAAAATTATTTACTGCTCGATTAGCGGCTACGGACAAACTGGCGCTTTTCGCGATCGGGTCGGCCATGATGTCAATTATCTCAGCTACGCCGGTGTTTTAAACCTTATTGGCGAGCCGGACCGCCCGCCTTCGATTCCGGGCATTCAGATCGCCGACATCGCCGGCGGCGGTATGAATGCCGCCATTGGGATTCTTCTAGCGCTTTTTGCCAGAGAAAACACCGGCAATGGTCAATATATCGATATTTCCATGACCGACGGCATGATCGGTTTTTTGCCGGTGGCACTGTATTTTCAGCAACTGACCGGTCAAGACCCCGGGCGTGCCGATGCCCTGCTCTCTCACCGCTACGCGTGCTACAACTCTTATGAGACGGCCGATGGACGGTTTTTATCCATCGGCGCTGTGGAAAATCGCTTCTGGAAAAGGCTTTGTGATCATTTCGACGTTCCGGAATATGCCACGCTTCAGTATGATGACAGCCGCCGCAGGGAAATTCTTAATTTTATGCGCTCCACTTTTAAGAAAAAAACCCTGGATGAGTGGGACGCCGAACTGGCGGATCTGGAAATATGCTGGGGGCGGGTTCAGACCTTTTCGGAGGTGCTGGATGATCCCCTTTTCCGGGAACGGGAAATGATTTTAGAATTGCAGGGAAAAGCCGGCAAAAAGCAGGCGGCAATCGGGGTACCCGTTAAGTTAAGCGATACCCCGGGATCTGTGCGAAGTGCCGCCGTGGATTTTGGAAAAAGCACAACCGCAGTTTTAAAAGAATTGGGGTACACACAAGACCAGATAACGGAGTTCACAAAGAAAGATGTAATTTAAACCTGGGTCAAAGGAGTCAATTACTCCGCCCTGAAAAATAGCATATTTAGGGTTGCAAATTGTTCTTTGAAAA
>CBDUUO010000660.1:0-2223 GCA_965370395.1 uncultured bacterium | reverse complement strand
AGGTCTTTTATTGCGGAGCGCTTAAAAAAGATTTTATATGCGGCCATCGCGTTTGAGCTCTTTTAAGACATCTTCAAATGAAACCAGCGGCTCCTTGGCCCGCTCTTCAAAAGCAGCCAGGTCTTCGGCATCCTCAGCCAGTGCCAGCTTGACTGCGTTATTTACAATTTCAGAAATTGAGCTGGATGTTTCAGCTGCCTTCATCCGCAAGGCCCGATGGAGCTCAGAATCGATATAGATGGTTGCTCGCTTTGTTCCCGTCGCCATAATTTGCCTCCTAAAGTTTTAACGCTATAACAATATAACGTTATAGCGTTAAAACGTCAAGATGATGGCGAACTAGCTGCTGGCTTCTGCTGGTTTTTTATGAGCCACTTGTCGGGTTGACTCATCATTTTCACGAGCTGCCCCATGATTTGATCATAGGCGGCGTCCAGATCCTTGCAGGCATCATCATCCAGATACTTGCATTGTCTGGCAAATTCAATCCATACCTGTGTTTCACAGGACTCACCTTCGGAATCGTTTAATTTGGCAATAAAAGGGGTTTTGAATCGCCTTTTTCGCCAGGCTCTGGTTATGTTTGAACAAACGGATCGAGAAGAACGCCGTATCTGATCGGTCAAGCAATATTTTTCCTCGGGTGGAAATTGCTCCGTCAAATGAAAAATTTTCATGGCGGCGTCCATCGCATTTTGAAAAACCCTCAAATCTTTGTAGCTTTTTATTATCTCAGTCATTTTCCATCCTCCAATAAATTGCGGATTATAATTTCCGGTGAGAAATCAGCCGCCTGTTATCCAGGCAGCTGATTTCGTAATTAAAATGATCCACTACTTTTTAGCCCCCTTCTTTCTGGGTTTCTGGACGATGATCAAATCTTTGTTTTTTTCAAAAGTTTTCTGGCCGATTCGCGAAACCTGCACTAGATCCTCCGGTTTTTTAAAAGGACCGTTTTTTTCGCGAAACTCAATGATCCTGGCGGCATGACTCGAACCAATACCCTTTAATTGAGTCAGTTCTTCCGCTGAAGCCGTGTTAATGTTAATTTTTTCGACATCACCGGCATAACCGTTTATAAAACCTACCAAACCGATTAAAACGGCTACCCATACTGCAACAAAAAATTTGTGATTTAACATTTTTTTCTCCTTTCGATTTAGATGTTTAGGCCTAACCCCCATGCAACATTGCATGAGGTGATGAAAGCGTTGAGCAAAATTTGTTTAATAGATGTCAATAAAAACTTGCTTATGTGCCAAAAATTTGTTACCCTCAAAAGCAATCTCTAAAATGCATGTTCGTTTGTATTCCTTCGTAAACTTTGTGACCTTCGTAATGTCTGATGGGCTGTCATGATATTTATAATGCGGCAAATTCTTGTTGTCAACAAAAATTTGCCATTAAAGCAAAAAAAATTACATCTGCTACCTAACCATCTTTGCAGATCAACCTGGGGTGAAATATGAAAAAGGAAGAAATAAAACATGAAAACAGCGAGTTAAAACTTTCACTAAGTGAGACAGAGGAGATAATCGGCCGGCTGAAAGAAGCACTAAATGTTAAATCCGACGGGCAGCTGGCAAATAATTTAGGCATATCAAGGCAAAATATTGGTGCTGCCAGAAAACGGGATGACATTCCCCCGGGGTGGATTTATAAAGTGGCGGAGTTAAGCGGGTGCTCCATGGATTGGCTTCGCTTTGGACATGGCCCTAAAGTACGCGTGGAATATACCGCAGAGGGATCGAAGCCGAAGGGTGAGATAGCCAGTCAGGAGTCACCCTATAAACTTCAGGTGAGCTGGAAGCCCAGGTCGGTTAATGGATTGCAGCAAAAGGAGGATATTTCCGGCTTTGGGGCGGCGGTTGAGATGCTGGCCAGGATTTACAGTTCCGAAGATCAACTGCTGATTGGTACCATTAACGCCAATATGCGGGCATTTTGTGAGGCGATTGACAGCAAGCAGCGTGACCAACACTCAACTGAAGAACTGGCCGATCTAAAAAAACGTCTGACTACGATTGAAAAACAGATTAAGCGGGACAAACCCGCTTGATTGTGGATTGCGGATTTTGGAATGCGGATTGCGGAATTTTTTTCAATCCACAGATTACCCCGGTTAAATTCGCTTCGCTCCATATCTTCGATATATTTAACAGGGCAGGCCCCGGTGGAATCCCCGCTAAGTAGCGGGGTCTGCTCCGCAGAATTCCACTGGGC
>CBDUUO010000659.1:0-2224 GCA_965370395.1 uncultured bacterium | reverse complement strand
TTTATAGTTGTGAGAGTCCGAATAAGAAGATGCACGTGCATCTGAGAAGTTTTAAAAGTTTAATCAATTTTTACGAGTCATAGTTACAATATCTGTGCCAATTATTCAGATTTAATAAATGGTTTTTATATCAAATAGTTAAAAACCTTGTGAATTCAGAAAAGAGTCGGAAAATGACAAATAACGTCATTTTTTTTGCCCTTAAATGTCAATTAAAGCGGATGGAGCCGGTTTGAATTTCACCCGAGAAGGTGGTAGGAACCTGATATTGCACCCATGGAGATGGCAGAAAATGAGATTTCAATTTTCCACCGCCAATCAAATCCTTTTTGGCCCGGGTACCGTAAACCATATTGCCCCGCTGGCGGCTGAAATGGGGCACCGACCCCTGGTGTTGACCGGCCGCAGCACAGAACGGGCATCCGCGTTGATGGATGCCCTGACCGATCAGGGAATGGAAATAACCCGGTGCCCGGTAACTTCAGAGCCCACCGTCGATACGGCCCTCGAGGCCGTGCGCAAAGCCCGCCGCGCTGCATGTGATCTGGTCATCGGTATCGGCGGCGGCAGTGTCATTGACACGGGAAAAGTCGTTGGCGCGTTAATCACCAATAACGGCCGGCTGGCGGATTACCTGGAGGTCATCGGCAGAGGCCGTCCTCTGGTTCATCCTTCTGCCCCGTACATTGCCATACCGACCACAGCCGGAACCGGATCAGAAGTGACCCGCAACGCTGTGCTGGGTTCACCGCAACACCGGGTTAAAGTCAGTATGCGCAGTCCGTTCATGCTGCCAATTTTGGCGGTGATCGACCCCGATTTGACGCTTTCATTACCGTCCGCGATCACGGCTGTCACCGGTCTGGATGCCTTCACCCAGCTCATGGAAGCATTTGTCTCCAGTCAGTCCAATGCCTTAACCGACGGTATCTGCCGCGAAGGGCTGCACCGCGTTGCCCATTCACTGCAACAGGCCTATGAGAACGGAAACGACCGCAGCGCCCGCGAAAATATGTGCCTGGCCAGTCTTTTTAGCGGAATGGCCCTGGCCAACGCAAAACTGGGTGCTGTTCACGGCATTGCCGGCCCGCTGGGCGGTATGATTTCCAGCGCCCACGGGGCCATCTGCGCCGCATTGCTGCCTTATGTCATGGACACCAATATTAAGGCCTTGCGCAAACGTGCAGCGGATTCACCGGTGCTGGAGCGCTATAATGAACTCGCGCGCATTCTGACCCGGAGCGCTAACGCCCGGGCTGAAGACGGCACAAAGTGGGTAAGGGATCTCTGTCAGACGTTTCAGGTCGAATCATTGGCACACCTGGGACTGCAAAAAGCCGATTTTCCGGCTGTGGTAGCCAAATCTCAGAAAGCCAGCAGCATGCAGGGCAATCCAATTCGCCTGACCGAAGAAGAATTACTGGAAATTCTGCAGATGGCCCTTTAATAGGACCGGCGAAGGCGGTCGGAAGGCGGCAGAAATTGCCGGATGCCAAAAGCTTAAAGCGGTAATTCGGGGGCGGCAAATTGCATGGTTTTCATCTATAAAACCGGTTTACCTGAAGACAAACGGTGGTGCGTCGTCGTCCAGGGTCACATGTCTTTTTGCGCGGTTGGGGGGCTTCAAATCTTTTTTGATCTTGGGGCGGCCACGACCGGCGAACAAACCCGTGAGGGTAAAATGGACAAACCGATACAGCAGCCGCAAAAAATTCAGTACCACATAAAACAGGCCCATACCGAACGCCACCTGCACAAAGGTCGGTTGGGTTGAAGTCCACAGGCTGAATGCATTCCAAACTTCTGTCAGCCAATTTAAGGTAAGATCCATCTTTTCATTCTTTCCGGTATGGTCTTCTGATACCGTCGTCCTGATTCAATGTCAAGCGAACATTCAACGGTTTATAGCGGTTGTCATAAATATGTTCCGTTTGCCGAATTTTCTAACAGGAGAAAATATAATGTGTAACGGCTTGAAATTATTATAAACATGACAACCGCTATATTATTTTTTTATTGAAAAAAATCTAGACTTTTGCGCAACGATGTGCCATATTTCAATCAATGGCACGGCCTTTACTCATCCCCTGCAGTTATGAGACGGTGGTACGGTTTTTTCACAAACAAGGCTATGCGCTAAAGACGCCTCAGCCATGGCCGGACAAACAAGATGAGCAGTTGCGTGAAGCGTTTTTGCAAAGACTCCAGCAGCTGTTGAAACGGC
>CBDUUO010000658.1:0-2226 GCA_965370395.1 uncultured bacterium | reverse complement strand
TCACCGGCTTTGACAAAATCATCAAAGAGGTCATTTGTAAACCCGGCGCGGTTGAGGCTGACGCGGATGCGGCGGTTTAAAAATCCATTATCCAGTCGATATCTGAAAAGACTGCCGGCTGACTGTCCATACAATTGCCCCGATCTTTCCTTCTGAGGTTCGCGATTTATCAGCAGGCTGACCGGGCTGCCGATGATGACCCGCTGGCCGGAAACGGGTTCCTGTTCCACGATGATATTACGGGGCTTGCTTTTCTGATAGGCGGATTTTAGCTCGCCAATGGTTAGATTAAGCTTTTCAATTGATTGCAATGCATCCTCAAGTGTTAAGCCGGCAAGATCGGGCATTTTAAATGCGCTGGGCCGCGCTCCCTTACTCACCAGAAGATCGATGCATGCGCCCCTGGCGATAACGGTTCCCGCAAAGGGGACCTGGGCTATGATGCGATCCTTTTCTACTTCCGTGTTGTAAGTGCGGGACAGCTCACCCTGACACATGTCGTTTTCTTCCAGAATGATATGGGCCTGCTGCACCGAAAGTGTAATTAGATTGGGCATGGATACGGTCTTGGGGCCTTTGGATATGATAATTTTGACATCCCGGCCTTTTTTGATTTCCGAGCCCGGCTGTGGTTCCTGAAAGACCACATGATTTTTAGGGATGTCGCTTGTGTATTCCGATCCCTTTACTTTGGTGTTGAGCTCCAGTTCGGTCAGTAATTCTAGGGCATATACGACATCTTTGCCCTCAAGGTTCGGAACAACAACCGTATCTTCGCTTTTGATGATCAGCGTCAGGGTGAAATAGGCACTGATTCCGGCCACCAACACAAATGCGAACGCCACGCCGGCTATTTTAGCGATTTTTGCAATCACTTTATTCTTTTCAGACGCACGAAATAAAATCCATCCATATGGTTGAGAAGCGGAAGGGTTTTAAATCCGGTTGCGGGTTTAACTATCGAATGTAATGTTTCGGGTAGCTTTCCCAGACTCTTATCTATAACAAATTTCGGGTGTTTTTTCAAAAAGGTATCAATAACCGCTTCGTTTTCTTCGGGTTCAATACTGCAGACCGCGTAAACCAGAACGCCGTTGGGTTTAACCATCGGGGCCAGATTTTCGAGAAATCGTTTCTGAACGTCGGCATGCCGCTTGAGACCCGCTTCTCTTGATTTCCATTTAATGTCCGGATTGCGCCGCAGCACTCCCAGACCGGAGCAGGGGGCATCCAGCAGAATGCGGTCAAAATCACCCTGCTGTTTTGTGTCCAAAGGTGAATTCAGATCATGGCCGTATGTGCGCACAATGGATATACCCAGCCGCTGCATGTCGGTATCAAGCTGTTGAAGCTTCTTCTCATCTTTGTCCATGGCGGCAATGCTGCCTTTGTTTTGCATCAATTGGGCCATGTGTGCAGTTTTGCCGCCAAGCCCGGCGCATGCATCCAGCACCGATTCTTCAGGCTGCGGATTTAGCAGCAGCGAGACGAGCTGGGCAGCCTCGTCCTGAACCTGAAACCAGCCATTTTTAAATGCAGGCAGGTCGGGTATTGAGCGTTTCAGGTTGTTCATTGTGATCCCGTCGGGCGTATCGGATGCGGGCTTGATGTGTTCAACATCGCCTTCAAGGGATAATATCAGCTGTTCACGTGTGGCTTTAAGGGTATTGGTCCGGATGGTAATCGGCGGAATGGAGTTAATCGTGTCGCACAGGGCCGTTAGCGTTTCCGGGTTATAACGTTGCAGCCAGCGTCGGGCAAGCCAGTCGGGCAATGAATGTGCGGTCGAAAAAAGGGCGACCGGGTCACTTTTCAGTGCCGGAAAGACAACGCTGCTGTAATTTACGGCAGCTTTGCGCAACAGCGCATTGACAAAACCGGCCGCGCGGGAAGCACCGATCTGCCGGGTGAGTTCGACTGAGGTGTGAACCGTTGCAGAATCCGGTATGCGATCCAGATAGATGATCTGAAACAGCCCCAGGCGCAGGATGTTTAAAACGCCGGGTTCAATCTTTTTTAGAGCAGTGTTTGAAAAATGAGAAATGATATAATCCAGTCGGCCGCGCCATCGCAAAACACCGTATATCAAAGCGTTAAAGAGGGATCGATCCCGCCTTGACAAACTGCCGGCACGGGGAGAGATGTGGTCCAGGATGCCGTCAAGGGTTTGGTCTCCCCGATCCAGTGTAATCAGTACCTTCAGGGCTGTTTTTCGTGCATCGACCA
>CBDUUO010000657.1:0-2226 GCA_965370395.1 uncultured bacterium | reverse complement strand
TTTTCCCTTGTTAGCGAATCCGGCAAACGAAACATATTTATGACAACCGCTATAACCACTAAAAATAGGCTATGCAATACTTCCAAATTGTTTTATATTATATTAATTTACTCGTAAAAAGTCTGCCAAGCTGTCTTTGCGAGCGTAGCGAAGCAATCTCTACCAATATAGGTCTCTGAAATCATTGGATTGCTTCGTCACTTCGTTCCTCGCAATGACCGACGATAGGACTTTTTACGAAACCATCATATTTGAGGATTTAAATTAATGAACAAGCCCCCAGGCAAAATCCGCCGATTTTTAAGCTTTTTTTGGAACAGTGTTTCCATTTTACGCCGGTTTGTCGGGAATCTGTTGTTTCTTTTGCTCATCATCTTTTTCATTGCGCTTGTATTTTTTGACCGCGGAGAGGATGTGCCCGACGGTGCGGCGCTGATTCTATCGCCGGAAGGCAAGATCGTCGAACAAAAAACCGAAAGCATGCTTGCCAGTGATATATTTGGCGATGCTGCCAGAGAAGAGACGCTTTTGAAAGATGTTATCGATGTTATCGATTTTGCCAAAGACGATGAGCGCATCAAAGTGCTGGTCCTTGACCTCAAAAAAATGGGAAAAGCCGGTATCAGCAAGCTTCAGTCTATCGGCACGGCTCTTGAGCGGTTTAGCGGCAGCGGCAAGCAAATTTTCGCTTTTGGCGATTATTTCAATCAGCAGCAATACTATCTGGCGGTCCATGCCGACAAGCTGTATTTGAGCCCAATGGGTGCGATCATGCTGCATGGTTTCGGCCTTTACCGTAAATATTACAAAACGGCACTGGATAAATTACAGATCCAGTTTCATGTCTTTAAAGTCGGCGCCTATAAATCGGCCCTGGAACCTTTTTTACGGGACAGCATGTCTGATTACGCCAAAGAGGCCAACCTCGCCTGGCTCACCGTTTTATGGGATGCTTACAAAGCCGATGTGGCTTCAAGGCGGGGATTTAGTCCGCAAGATCTGGATGATTTTATCAATAACGTTCCGGGTCATCTGGCAGAAGCCGAAGGGGATGTCGCCTTGATGGCCTTAAATCTGGGCCTGGTGGATGAACTCAAAACCCGTGATGAGGTCCGCCAGGAACTGATCGAACTCCTTGGCCAGGATAACGACGGCCTGACCTTTAAACAGATTGCCTTCGACGAATATTTAAGCCGTATTCACCCCGCTCTGATGAAAAGCCATCCCGCCAAGGACAAAGTCGGCATCATTGTTGCCAGCGGCATTATCATGGACGGAGAGCAACCGGCCGGTAGAATCGGCGGTGACACCATGGCGGATCTGCTGGTGCGGGCGCGGCAAGATGAAAACGTAAAGGCTGTGGTGGTTCGGGTCGATAGCGGCGGGGGCAGTGCTACCGCCTCTGAGGTCATTAGCAGAGAGATCGAACTGACCCGCCGGGCCGGCAAACCGGTTTTCGTATCCATGGGATCCATTGCCGCATCCGGCGGGTACTGGATTGCTGCACCTGCAGATCAAATCTGGGCGACACCCACAACGATTACCGGCTCAATCGGGATTTTCGGGGCCTTCCCGACTTTTGAAAGGAGCCTGAAATCCCTGGGCATCACCAGTGATGGTGTCGGTACCACCAAACTTTCAGATGCTTTTGATCCCAGCCGGCCGCTCAATGACCTGGTTGCCCAATCGATGAATCAGATGATTGAGCAGGGCTATCGGCGTTTCGTCCAGCGGGTCGCAGAAGGCCGCAATATGCAGCCGGAGGCGGTTGAGAAAATCGCCCAGGGCCGTGTTTGGGCCGGAATCACGGCTAAAGATCTGGGACTGGTCGATGAAATCGGCAGCCTGCAGGATGCTGTTGATGCGATCGCTGAAAGGGTGGATTTAACCGATTATGAAATCACTTACATCGCGCAACCCTTAACTACCCGGGAACTGCTGATTAAACGGCTCAATCGATTACTTGTCGGAATCTTTGCCGCTCTGAGCCCGGCCGATCATCCGGCAAAAAGATGGTATGATTCCGTTATCGATACCGAAATCGATCATGTTTTGCGCGCCGATGATCCGGCCGGATTATATGCCTACTGCCTGAACTGTCGCATTCACTAGTGTTGTGTCTCGCAAGTAATTTACAAAACACGGATTGAGTTTATTAATGTTAATTTGTTTTATTTTAGGTGTCAGGAATAAGTAGGTTTCGGGTGTCAGGTGTCAGGAAAAAGT
>CBDUUO010000656.1:0-2233 GCA_965370395.1 uncultured bacterium | reverse complement strand
AAACGATACTGGACAAAGCTTCCCAAAGAGAGGCATTTTCAAAAGATGAAATAACTTTTCTTTTGGAGCTTAGCAATAAAGACCAGATAGATGCTCTTTTCAAGACCGCCCGAAGGTTACGTCGCGATCAATTCGGTGACGAGGTCTTCCTTTACGGTTTTCTTTATATCAGTACATATTGCCGAAATGACTGCAGCTTCTGTTTTTACCGGCGTTCCAACACGGAATGCCCGCGGTATCGAAAAGATGAGTCGGAAATTGTTGAGGCTGCAATTCAGATGACTGTTTCCGGGGTTCACCTGATAGACCTGACCATGGGAGAAGATCCAGGGTATTTTATCCCCGATACCGGTGGTTTAGATAGGCTGGCAAAACTAGTTAAATCGGTTAATAAGGCAACCGGACTTCCGATTATGGTTTCACCGGGTGTGGTTCCTGACAGTGTTTTGAAAAAATTGTCAGAAATCGGGGTTACCTGGTATGCTTGCTATCAGGAAACTCACAACCGCAACTTATTTAGTCGCCTTAGACTCGGCCAAAACTACGATACGCGATTGAATAAAAAGTTGGTAGCTCACCAGTTTGGTTTGCTAATAGAGGAAGGCTTGCTTTGCGGTGTGGGAGAATCCCATGATGATGTGGCCGAATCGATATCGGTAATGCAATCTATTGATGCCGACCAGGTGCGGGTTATGAAGTTCATTCCTCAAAAAGGAACTCCCATGGAAAAATGGGCATTGACAAATTCACAGCGGGAATCATTAATCATTGCCGTAATGCGGCTTGTTTTTCCGGACAGGCTGATACCGGTATCATTGGATGTGAGCGGCCTGGCCGGATTAAGGCAAGGGCTCGATGCGGGTGCCAACGTGGTCACTTCTCTGGTTCCGCCAGGGCAGGGCTTAGCCGGAGTGGCGCAGAGCTTTTTGGATATCGAGGACTCAAGGCGGACGAGTTCCAGTGTACTAAAAATATTAGAGACGTGCAGACTAAGCGCCGGCTCTATCGATAATTACATTTCATGGATCGATGGCAGGCAAAAGGCGCTTGTCCGGAACGTTTGCGAGGAGAAAATCGTGTGTTCGTTGCCGTAGTCGGCGGAAATCTTCAGGGTGTTGAAGCTACCTATCTGGCCCTCAAGGCCGGCTGGAAAGTCATGGTCATCGACAAGAAACCGGCCGTTCCTGCATCCGGCTTGTGTGATTTTTTTGTCCAATTAGATGTGACTGCTGTGGAAGAATTGGGCCGTACCTTGAAAGGTATCGATCTAGTTATTCCTGCACTGGAAAACTATGATGCTCTATATGCTCTCAGCCAATGGACCAAGACCAATAGTGTTCCCTTTGCTTTTGATCTTGAAGCCTACCTAATCTCATCATCCAAAGTAAAGTCGGATAAATTGTTTGCTCGAATCGGTGTTCCAACACCCAAGCCCTGGCCGGAGAGTGGGTTTCCAGTAATTGCCAAACCAAGCGAAGGAAGTGGAAGCCAGGGAATCTTGATAATAAATGACCTTGATGAGATGAAACGCCGTTTCCACGTGTCGGTTCCCTCTGAAAAATGGGTTGTGCAGGAATTTGTTCAGGGGCCTACTTACTCCATGGAGGTGATCGGCTTTCCCGAACAGTATACAGTGCTTTATGTTACGGATCTGGCCATGGATGCATATTATGACTGTAAGAGGGTAATTGCGCCGACTGAGCTGTCCACTGAACTAATAAAAGAGTTTGAAGATATGTCGGTTGTAATGGCGGAGGCTTTAAAGCTGCATGGCCTGATGGATATAGAAGTAATCTTAAATGACGGAGTTATGAAGGTGCTGGAGATAGACGCCAGATTGCCCAGCCAGACACCCACCGCTGTTTACTGGTCAACCGGCCTGAATATGGTGCACCTTTTAGGAGAACTCTTTTTATACGGCCATCAAAGACGCCAGGATACCCAGCTTGCTCCGCGGGGTGTCGTTTATGAACATATAAAGGTATCATCAGATGCCCTGGCAATTGCCGGAGAGCATATTATGTCAGGTGTCAATGGCCTATATTTGAGTAAGGATTTCTTCGGGGCTGATGAGACCATTACTAACTATACGCCTGACCGCGAAGAATGGGTGGCCACTCTGATTATTTCAGGGGCCGATCGACAAAAAGCCTGGGCTAAAAGATGCGGGGTCATTGATAAAATTCGAAAACGGTTTGGTCTGAGCCTTTATTCTGATCCAGTCTAAACCCGG
>CBDUUO010000655.1:0-2240 GCA_965370395.1 uncultured bacterium | reverse complement strand
GATATATCCAACAGTTTGCGGGGTGTGCCATCCGGCATCGAGGTGTTCCAGCTGACAGCGCCTTCACAGCCGACCACTTCTTGTACGACCTCCGCCAGTTCCGCGATACGAATATCTTTTCCGCTGCCCACATTAATATGGCATACCCGGCCTCGATCTTTTTGATCGGAATTTGCCGAGGCCGAATGGACTTTGTGTGTCGGTTGATCCGGTTGTTCAAAGGGCACATCACAAGCAGCCGCATAAGCATCATCCCCCAGATTACACAAAAACAGGCAGGCTGAGGCCAGATCATCGACATGCAAAAATTCCCTTTTGGGCCGCCCGCTGCCCCAAAGGCGGATGGCAGATGGCAGCTGAGAATCGGACCCCCGGGTACGGGCAATCTTTTTCAAACCCTGTTGAAAATCAACCGAAATGGGACCAAATAAAGATTCATCCTTCTGAATGCTTTCCCAATCCCCGCCGCGAGCAAGTTTTGCCAGATGAAACTTGCGCATCATGGCCGGCAGAACGTGTGAATTTTCCAGATCAAAATTATCATTGGGTCCATAGAGATTGGTGGGCATTACCGAACGGTAATGCGTTCCATACTGGCGATTATAAGACTCACATAGCTTGATGCCGGCTATTTTTGCAACCGCATAGGGTTCATTGGTGGGTTCCAGAATTCCGGTCAAAAGCTGCTCTTCACGCATCGGCTGTTGGGCATATTTAGGATAAATACATGAACTGCCCAAAAATAACAACCGTTCCACCCCCGAGCGGTAAGCTTCATGAATCACATTGGCCTGGATCATGATGTTTTCAAAAATAAACTCGGCCCGATAGGTGTCATTGGCATGGATACCGCCAACTTTCGCTGCAGCTAAAATAACCGCATCGATTTTTTCATTTTCAAAAAAATGGCGCACCGCTGCTTGATTGACAAGGTCCAGTTCGTCATGGGACCGGGTGATGATGTTACGATATTTTTCAGCCTGCATTCGGCGATCGATCGCAGAACCGACCATCCCCCGATGACCGGCCAGGAAAATGCGAGAATGCTGCGGCAAAATGCTTGAATGTTCTTGAGGACCCGTGTCTTGGGATTTGGATTTAATCATATCTGCTTATACCACTTATTTTACTGCCTGCCATTACTCGGCCTGGTTATAGGTTTGAAAGCCTTC
The DNA here is from genome assembly GCA_965370395.1 of uncultured bacterium. Taxonomy (GTDB): domain Bacteria; phylum Desulfobacterota; class Desulfobacteria; order Desulfobacterales; family JAHEIW01; genus JAHEIW01. The sequence continues at coordinate 1,068 of CBDUUO010000655.1, read as the reverse complement.
CTGCAGGCACAGCTCATCTTTTTCGGCCTCCAAAATGTCCATGGCCACCATTTCTTTTACCAAATCCGCGAAAGTCGTTTGGGGTTGCCAGCCTAACTGCTGGCGGGCTTTGGAGCTGTCGCCCAGCAATGTATCGACTTCAGTCGGACGAAAATAACGGGGGTCGATGCACACCACCTCGTCGCCGTTTTTGGCATCAATCCCTTTTTCTTTAGGCCCCTGCCCTTCCCAGCGAATGGAGATGCCCACTTCTTTGGCCGCCAGTTCGATAAATTCACGCACCGAATGCTGCTCGCCGGTTGAAATAACGTAATCATCGGGCTGGTCCTGCTGCAGCATCAGCCACTGCATTTCGACATAATCCCTGGCATGGCCCCAGTCCCGGCGAGCATCGAGATTGCCGATGTGGAGCTTTTTCTGCAAGCCCTTGCTAATGCGTGCCATGGCACGTGTGATTTTGCGGGAAACAAAGGTTTCGCCCCGAATGGGGGATTCATGATTAAACAAAATACCGTTGCAGGCATACATTCCATATGCTTCGCGGTAATTGACCGTAATCCAGTAGGCATAAAGTTTGGCCACGCCATAAGGCGAACGGGGATAAAATGGTGTGGTTTCAGTTTGCGGTGTCTCTTTGACCCGTCCATAGAGTTCTGACGTCGAGGCCTGGTAGAAACGGCTCTTATCAATGCGATCCAGTATGCGAATGGCCTCCAGCAACCGCAGCGTACCGAGAGCATCTGCATTGGCTGTATATTCAGGGGTTTCGAAGGAAACCATCACGTGGCTTTGAGCGGCCAGGTTATAAATCTCATCGGGCTGGACTTCCTGGATGACTCGGATCAGGTTGGTTGCATCGGTTAGATCACCATAATGCATGAAAAAGCGTACATCTTTCTCATGGGGGTCTTTGTATAAATGATCCACGCGCGCGGTGTTAAACGAAGACGCCCGGCGTTTGATACCGTGTACCTGATAGTTTTTGTTCAGCAAAAACTCGGCCAGGTAGGCACCGTCCTGACCGGTAATTCCGGTTATAAGCGCACGTTTCATCAACTTCTCCTAACT
>CBDUUO010000654.1:0-2256 GCA_965370395.1 uncultured bacterium | reverse complement strand
AAGGTAATTGTGAAGAGCCAAATGTAAGGTTGAAGTTACAAAAGTCAAGAATCAATAGGGACAACGGCTCTGCCATCGGTTCCGACCGAACCGGTTATCGGGTGATCGGGTGCGGGCGTTGCCCGGGTAGTTGGATTTAACTCAGCCGGCAGGCTTTTTACTGCAGGTTTTGATGAAATCGGTCACCAGATAGGCCAGCGTTTTACCGACTTTTACCTCATCAGAACTGGCTGAAATGGGGGCCCCTTCCGGCAGGTGCAGGTATGCGGGTTGTAATTTGGATGCCATTTCACAAATGAAAAATCTGGCATCTTCAACGCTGAGACCGCTCGGTGTGGCAAAGCTGGCGGGCATGTCCGCAATACTGTCCAAATCCAGTTCGATTCCTACGGGTTGGCTGGAATTTCTAAAAAAATCAACGGCTTTTTTGATTTGAGCGTCGAGATCGGCATGGAGCTCAAAGCGGTTGTAAGCCACATGCTTGTTCTGGTCGATGGCTTTCAATACGGCTTCAGGATTGTAACTTTCATGTAATCCAAAGATAAAATAGCGCGATAGGTACCCCTCCTGAACCGCATAGGAAAAACCATTGCCGCTGTGTCTTCCCTCCAGAGGCCGATAATCCGCATGCGGGTCGCAGTTTATGCAGTTTATTCCTTGAGTTGCCCCCAGTGCCCGGGCGGTGCCTTTTATAATCGGATAGGCATTATTGTGGCCGCCTCCGATAATCACCGGGATGAGGCCCGTTCTGACAATTTTTTCAATGACGGGGGACACCCGATCGTCCAGTCGGGAGCACAGCGCTCGCATCTGTTGAACGCTATCCGGACGGGTTCGGTCCAGGGATGCGGCCGCCTGATTTAATTCCCGGGTGTCGATATGGCCCAGGCACAGGATATTATTGCCTTTAAGAAATCGATTGCTCTGGATATTTAGAAAGAAATTAAGGAAAACCGGCCATGCATTGTCCGTGCAGCACTTTCCGAAGTTGGCTTGCACTCCGATGGATTCCGGAATGCCGAGCAGGGCAAAGCGTATTCCCTTTTGAGCGTACGATTTTAAATCCAAAAGAGATTCACCCGGCTCCAGAAAGTACAGGTGTTCGCCCAATTTGGCTTCACCGGCTCGAAACGCAATCTCGGGTTGAACCGCGTTGCGATGGTAAATGACAATATGGTGTTTCATTTTACGGCCGGCCTTTGGGATTTAACACCTTGGGGGTTTATAGAGGCGGTATGATGATAAAGCTTTTCCGGGTGTTTGGTTTTCTGATAAAAGCGTCAATCGACAAATACGGTGCGGCGCTCTTTGCCCTTCTTTCTTTTTTTGTTCAGGGATCTTCTGCGATCAGCGCCGCTTCTGCGATCATATCGCGTTCGTCTTTCGGGCATATATTCGGTTTCGCGAAAGTGCCGCCTTTCAGAGCCCGAGCGGGTGCCGCCGTTATCAATGAATGCGATTAAATTATCCAAACGACTCATGGGGTATTCTCCCGAAAAGGATCAGCTGCAAAAAATAATCCGCAGTTTTTGCTTTTCCGAATGAAAAAAGGGGGGGAAGATAACCGCCAAAAGCATATATCCTGAAAAATCATTTTTCAAGATTATTTTTTTTCTACCGGGGACCCCGCCTTTTTCCAGGCATACCAGCCGCCTTTAAGAGCGTAAACATTGGGATAGCCTTTTTTAATGAAATGCCGTGCCGCCCGGGCACTGGTTCTCTCATTTTTTCAGCTGCAATAAAAAATCAGGGTTTTATCTTTGGGGTACTTCTGCGCCCACTGCTCCGCCGAACCGAGTTCTTCTCTCACCGCATTTGCGATTTTCGTGGGACTCCGCCACCATGCTTTAGCCGTGCGGACATCGATGATCACCACATTCGGGTTGGCAAGCATCTGCCTGGTGTGTTCGATGGAAATGCGGGGCACTTCAATTGAATCCGCTGAAGCCGCCGTGCGGCATAAAAGGATGCCAACCATCAGCGCGATGATCAAACCGGCTGCAGCAACAGGATTTCTGATGATCATATGGGTCCTTCTTTGTCTTTGACAATCATTGTCAAACGCTACGCTTTAGTTAAATAGTTAAATCGTAGAAGTGTCAATTCGTTAGCGGATATTATCCTTTTTGACTATTTAACCAGTCGACCATTTGACGATTTGACAAATTTACGAATGTTCTAGCCGGTCTAAAATAATAATACCTGCTTATCTGGAAAGTCCAAGTTACCATTAGTTAAACTCTCTGTGGGAGCGGC
>CBDUUO010000653.1:0-2256 GCA_965370395.1 uncultured bacterium | reverse complement strand
TCAAGAGGTGACTCATCAATGGTTGTTATCGTACAATACTGAATATTTCCTGCTCCTCCTTTTCCGGTAATAAGCTTCCTCGGATCATTAGTAGTCAGGTCCGGGCTGATTTCTTCCCAGGATTCACCACGGAAGGGTGACCTCACCAGTATGTTTCCTCCGTGGTAGATAACATTGCTGTTGTGCGGAGATATTAATATCGGAGAATTCCAGTTCCAGCGAAGCTTAGGGTTTTTCTTTTGATATGCTATATCTTTCCTCTCACCCGTCTTCAGGTCTAATCTTGAAAGAGGGCCGAACTGGGATTCATTATAGAGGTAACGGTTGTTGCTCGTATCAAACACGTTATACATGCCGTCACCGCCCCCTACCCTTTGCCAGTCCTCAAGCCTAATTGGTTCGCCGTTGCGTTTCGTACTGGGACCCATGAGTGATCCGTTGTCCTGGGTGCCGCCGGCGACGTTATAAGGGTAGGACATATCCACACCAACTGCATAAAACTGGGCTAAAGGCATAAAATCAGGATGATACCAGTTTTTGCCGCCGTCATAGGTTATGCCCATACCATGGTCATAGCCTAAAATCATATGATTCGAATTATCAGGATTTATCCATAAGGCATGATCGTCACCCCCAAATCCTAAAGGACGCCTTTTCCATGTTTTGCCGCCATCTGTTGTCCCCCAGGAAGCTGCGCTCAGCACATGGACAACTTTATCGTCATTGGGATCGATTATTATTTGACCGTAATAATATGCTGGAGCGCCGCCGATGCTTTGACCATCCGGGCTTACTTTCTTCCATGTTTTCCCGGCATCATCAGAGCGGTAGACTTCGCCGCCGATCATCCCTTGACTTGATTTTCCCTCAAGCAATTCTTTTTCCCTTTCCTCATCCGACACTTTTGGTTTATTAGCGTTTTCGACGGTTACGTAAAGAATGTTCGGATTTTTCCTGTAGACATCGATACCGATACGCCCGATCATTCCGGTCGGAAGCCCGCCGCCGAGTTTTGTCCATGATCTGCCTCCGTCAGTAGTTTTGTAAACCGCGCTACCGGGTCCACCCAGATTAAAAGTCCATGGTTTTCGTTCTTTATCGTAAGTTGCAGCATAGATTATTTCAGGATTACTCGGGTGCATGGCAATATCAACAACACCGATGTTTTTACCCTGGGCGACCACATCCATGACCTTTATCCATTTTTTGCCGCCATTGGTTGTTTTGTATAATCCGCGTTCAGGATTTTCTGAATAGAGGTGACCAAGTGCTGCGACATAGATAATATCCGGATCTTTCGGATGAATCACAATACGGCCGATATGATGGGATTCTTTAAGTCCCATATTTTTCCAGGTCTTTCCGGCGTCTGTGGACTTGTAGACACCATCGCCCCAGTAAGAACTTCTCGAGTTGTTAGCCTCACCTGTACCGACCCAGACAACATTCGGATTAGATGGGGCAACTGTTACGTCTCCGATGGAAAAGACCTTTTCATGGTCAAAAATCGGCTCAAATGTTATGCCGTTATTGACAGTTTTCCATAAGCCACCTGATGCTGTCGCGGCATAAAATGTGTATGGTTTCTGTTTGGGAACCGCATAATCGACAAACCTTCCGCCCTGCCGGGTTGGTCCGATATTACGGTAAGTTAAATTTTTTAAGAGCTCTTCGTTGATTGACTGGCTCGCTGCCTTTGACGGTGTAATCAACGGCCAGCAGAATAATAAGATGCCCGCTACGAATTTTAACCTCGTTTTGCGATTTTTCACAAAATCCTCCTTACACGGAATTGAACGATTTTCTTGAGCACTTGAATTATAGATGGAATGATTTAATGTTCTTTTTTTTCAAGGCTCATTAAGTTATGTAAAGAAACAGAATAGCGAATATCATAGAAAAAATAAAGGTCAATGAGCCTCTTATATTCTAATCTTATTTATGTAGGGGCTTGATTTATCAAGCCCACCTGTCGAATATAAAAAAAGAATTGTATGAATTTGATTTATCTTTGTAGGGGCTTGATTTATCAAGCCCACCTGTTTGTTGGCAAGATTTCAAAAATGTGTGTTTGATGAATTAATCACCTACAAAAAGATGAATCAAACCCTTAAAATTTATCTTTGCGGTCGAGAAGCTTGAGAAATTTTTTCTTATTTCTAATCCCCTGCAGAATATCTGGAAACAGGGACTTGATGTCATTCTCACTGTAGTCGCATTTTTTTATCTCTATTTTGTCTCCTTTTACGTAACATA
>CBDUUO010000652.1:0-2263 GCA_965370395.1 uncultured bacterium | reverse complement strand
GCTCCGTCCTTTTTAAAATGGAAAGAATTCCTCTCCGAGCCGTAGGATCTACGAGTCGGAGGCTTAAATATTCAATATTCAATCGAAAATATTCAATCGTTAGATTTCGCAGATTTACACAGATTTAAAAAATTATAAACTAATTCTTGAATATTTGTTTCTGCGTAATCTGTGGATTATAAATGCAAATTTCGCTGTCGGTTGGAAATGCAGGTGCTCCAAATTTGGAAAAAAATATTTATCCTGCGCGCCGTTAAAAGTCAAGAAACGAAAAGAGGCCTTGATTCTCTATGGATGAACTGTTATTAAAATAAGTTTGATTATTGCATGGGAATGGAGCGTAACCCTTTGAAAGAAAAAAATAAAAGTAAAAAACGATGGTTTGCGGGCATCGTCGGCGCCATCCTGTTATTGTCGGTTCTCTGGTTCTTGCTGATTCGGTTTGAAGGCCAAAAACCTGAAATCATTTTTGAGCAGGCATCGTCGTATATTGGAAAGACCCATGATTTTTCAATTTCGATAGCGGACCCGAATAGCGGGCTGCGCAAAATTTGGGTCGCGGTGATCCAAAATGGAAAAGAGGTTATCCTGACTGACCAAGATTTTCCGTCGGCCGGGATTTTTAGCGGTGGGGAAATTAAATCCAAATCGCTGAACATCCCATTTGAGCCCGAAAAACATGAATTCTCTGACGGAAAGGCCATATTGCGCCTGGCGGTATGGGATTATTCATGGCGCGGGTGGTGGCAGGGAAATCAAGTCTATGTTGAAAAGAACCTGACCATCGATACGCAACCACCGGAAATTGAAGTGATCAGCAGGGTGCACAACCTGGCTCAGGGTGGGGCCGGGCTTGTGATCTACCGCACTTCAGAAGATTGTCGCCTTACCGGCGTTCAAGTGGGCGACAATTTTTTCCCCGCTCATGCCGGCTATTATAAAGACCCCCGGATTCGGCTGGCATTTATCGGGCTCGGTTACCAGCAGGGCCCGGGAACCCAGATTTGGATCAAAGCCGTTGATGAAGCCCAAAACAGCGCCAAGGCCGGGGTAAAGCATTACATTCGCAAAAAAGTTTTTAAAAACAATAACATCCAGATTTCGGATCGGTTTTTGAACTGGAAAGTACCCGAATTTGAGAATGCCATCACCCTGGATTCGAGCGGGTCGCTGGTGGATAAATTTTTAAAGATCAACCGGGATTTACGCAAAGCCAATTATCAGCAAATAAGCGAACTGGCGCAAACGACCGCCACCACCAGACGCTGGGAAGGCAAGTTCCTGCGAATGCCCTCGGCGGCGAAACAGGCGGGGTTTGCCGACCATCGCACCTATAAATACAAAGGTAAGATAATTGACCGTCAGGTTCATCTGGGGCTGGATCTGGCCTCGGTCGCCCATGCGACGGTACCGGCAGCCAACAACGGAGTCGTTATTTTTAGCGGGTCCTTAGGCATTTATGGGAAAACCGTTCTGATTGATCACGGATTCGGCCTGTTCAGCATGTACGCCCACTTAAATCGCAGCGATGTCAGCAAAGGGCAGGAGGTGTCAAAAGGCGACATACTGGGTCGTACCGGCAGCACCGGACTTGCGGGTGGTGACCATCTGCATTTTAGCATCCTGGTTCACAACACCTTTGTCAATCCGATCGAATGGTGGGATGCGGCCTGGATAAAAAATAACATCTTATCCAAAATCGAAGCGGTGCAGGCGGCCCCGGCGCATAAATAATTACAAAACGGGTTATTTGGTATTGGGCTGCAAGAAAAGTAGATGGCAACCGATATCCCATACCCCATACCCAATATCTAATACCCAAATTGATATGTCTGAAACCTTGCGCGCTTTTATCGCCATCGATCTGCCCGAAAACGTCCGGTCCTCTCTGGGCGAGGCTCAGGAGGTACTCAAGTTGCAAAGGTTTCGGGTAAAATGGGTTCGGCCGCAAAACATTCATCTGACCCTTAAATTTTTAGGCAACACCGATGCAGCCGACATCGATAAAATCATTGCTGCAATGGCGCTGGCGACAAAAGATTGCGCAGTCATTTCGCTGGCTGCGAAGGGTATCGGGGTTTTCCCCGATATCAGAAGACCGCGGGTCATTTGGACCGGTCTCAGCGGGCAACTGGAAATACTGCAAGATATACAGCAGACCCTTGACGGTCATCTGGCGGATCTGGGTTTTCCCAAAGAAACCAGAGGATTTAAAGCCCATTTGACACTGGGGCGTGTTAAAGGAAAAATCGCTTGCGACCGC
>CBDUUO010000651.1:0-2265 GCA_965370395.1 uncultured bacterium | reverse complement strand
CCTTCCTCGGTTTTGGACGAAATTTCAAAAACCGGCATACCCGGATGGACCTGGTGGATGTAATCGAGCGCTTTTTCTTTTTCGAAATCCAGATAGGGCAGCAAATCAATCTTATTTAAGAGCGCCGCCTCACAAACCCGAAACATCAGCGGGTATTTTACCGGCTTGTCTTCGCCCTCGGTCACACTTAACACCACCACGCGTGAATCCTCACCGATATCAAACTCGGCCGGGCAGACGAGATTTCCCACGTTTTCAATCACCAAAAAGTCGATATCGTCAAGATCCAGCGTGCCGGCCGCTTTTTCAATGACATGCGCCACCAGGTGACAATCCCCCCCGAACTCATCGGTATTGATCTGTACCACCGGTGCTCCGGTATTCGCCAGCCGGTCCGCATCGTGGGTGGTGCAGATATCACCGACAATTACCGCACTTTTTATTTCCGACATAATTCGCGCAAGGGTTTTTTCCAGAGTGGTTGTTTTGCCGGAGCCCGGAGAACTCATGACATTAAGCACGAAGACGCCCTTTTCGTCAAAAAGCCGGCGGTTTTGCTCGGCCATCTTCTCGTTTACATCCAGAACACGGCGGACGACCTTTATCTCCCGCGTTCCGCTTTTTTGGGTGCTCACATCGGCCTGCGGCCGGTTTGCATGGGAATGATGGGGTTTGTGAAAATCTTTATGATGAAAATAGCGTTTCATTTTAGATGCATCAGCCGGAATCATTATTTACCTCTTCAACGACCTCTATGGATTCAATATCGAGTTCACGTCCGGAAAGAATTTCCAGTGAACCGCTTTCACATGTTTTACAGATAAAAACAGGCTCGTCAATCGTCCATCGGGCATTGCAGTCTTTACATCTTGCGACAACCGGCACTTCTTCAATGGCCAGTTTAGCGCCCGCAAGCGGTGTGTCTTTGACGGCCACATCGAAACAAAACCGCAGGCTTGCGGGCACGACCGCGGCCAATTTGCCAATTTTTAGATTGACCGCAGCAACCCGGACCTCGCCTAAATCCGCCGGCAGGGAGGCGGTAGCAATTTCGATAATCTGCAGGGCGATACCCATTTCGTGCATACTGTTTCTTACCCGTGGTTACATGTAAAAAAAAAAAATTATTTGTTGTTATACCAAAAAATATATGTATTTGCATATTCGAAAAATAAATCCGAAATTAGAAATCCGAAGCACGAAACAAATTCGAATGATCAAATCTCAAAATTCAAAACAATGTTTGAGTCATTTGGCTTTCGAATTTCGAGATTGTTTCGGCCAATTTTATTAAATCAGGCGATATTCGGATTTCGAATTTTAATAGACCAAACTAAAAATTTTCTGCCAATCGCATTTGCCAAAATTGGTTATGCAAAAATTTCCGAACAAAATTCGCCGAGGGTTCCCAGATCCTCACACACATGAACGCCATTGGCTTTCATGGCTTTAATTTTGGCCTGGGCCGTTCCGCTGCTGCCCGATATAATGGCGCCGGCATGTCCCATCCGTCTGCCGGGGGGTGCCGTTAAACCGGAAATAAAGCCGACAACCGGAATGGACATATTGTGGGCGATAAAATCTGAAGCATCTTCTTCCGCCGTCCCGCCGATTTCACCAACCATCACCACGCCCTTGGTGGCGGAATCCTGTTCAAAGGCTTCCAGACAATCAATAAAGCTCGTGCCGTTGATCGGATCGCCCCCGATGCCGATACAGGTCGTCTGCCCGATGCCCTGCAGGGTTAACTGATGAACTACTTCGTAGGTCAGGGTCCCGGACCTTGACACCACCCCGATCGGCCCGCCCGGGTTGTGAATGGGCCCCGGCATAATACCGATTTTGGCCTCGCCGGGTGTTATGATTCCCGGGCAGTTCGGTCCGATCATGCGGGTGGGTTTATCCTGCACATAATTTTTGACCTTCATCATATCCAGCACCGGAATTCCCTCGGTAATCACAACCACCAGGCCGAGTCCCGCATCAGCAGCCTCCATGATTGCATCTGCGGCAAAGGCAGGGGGGACAAATATCAAGCTGCAATCGGCACCGGTATCATTGACGGCGTCTTGTACGGTATTAAATACCGGCACATCATCCATTTTCTGCCCGGCTTTGCCGGGCGTGACACCGGCGACAATCCGGGTCCCGTAATCAATGCAATGCCGCGTGTGAAATTGCCCTTCCCTGCCGGTTATCCCCTGAACCACAACCCGGGTATCCTTATCTGCAAAAATGCTCACGGTTAGCTCCTTTCCCGAATAG
>CBDUUO010000650.1:0-2268 GCA_965370395.1 uncultured bacterium | reverse complement strand
AGGCGCAGGACCAATATCAATTCGTGAGGCAGCGCGTCTTCTGGGCAGAGACGTAAAAGCAGTACATAGTGATGTGCACATGCTTTTGAATGTTGGAATATTGCAAAAGACCGATAAAGGTCAAATCGAATTTCCCTTTGATGCTGTGCATGTGGATTTCATGCTGGAAGCGGCTTGATAGTCTTGAGCTAACAATAGGATTCAAGCTGACACAAAAAGCCGGCGCGGTTTTGTGCCAATTCGGAATGTCTTGGCTATCTTTTTGTGCAGCTGATCCTGGACGATAGGGCGGACCGCTCGCTGAAGCTCGCTTGGCCTTCGGCCATCCGCCCTATCGGGCTGCGAGATGAGCCGATTGAGCTTGATAGGTGCCGCTCGCGCTCCGCCTATCAAGCTCAATCGAGCCGACCCCGCTCCCTTCAGTTGCGGCTTCGCTTCGCTCGCTCGGCACGGTAAATTGCATTAAAATGCAATTTCCGCCCCCCGCCGACTGCGGCTCATCTCGCAGCCCGTTAGAATCAATACAATAGTAGACTGACAAAGCACATAAAAATTTGTAATACAATGGAGGATACCATGAACATCGAAATCAGGGAATGCTTTATGGAGGCATGGGAAAATCACTTCCCTGGCAGCGAACTACCCATCGCCTGTTTTTACTCCAATGAGCTAAATGACGTGGAATTTCCGAACGCTCCCAAGCCTAATTCCAAAGGGTTTACTTGTATTTTCAGCCAAATAGCTCCAGTGAGGAAAGGGCGCTCCCGTGACTTTAATATGGACAACTTGGGGTGTTTCGGGAGCTTCCTACCCTTTGGTTTTGACATCAGAGTCACCGAGGATGTTAAAAACTACATCTGCAATGTGGAACGTGTTAAAAAAAGCTATGATCATGTTGATAGCATGTATGAACACCGTCCACCTAAACAGGCTCCAGCGAAATACCTTGTGTTCAAGCGTTGGGATACACTTGAAGAACAGGATGATCCACAGGTGGTTTTTTTCTTCGGCAACCCGGACGTTGTCGCCGGCCTCCATGCATTGGCAAATTTTGATTCATTGTACGTAAGAAAAGCAGAGAGATTCTAACAACAGCTTTAACTCGGACGGTAAAAAGTTCCGCTCGTTCCTCGCTCTGCTTTTTACCGCCGGTTAAGCTGGGCGTTAGCTTAAAATATAAGACCTGGAAAGCCACTATTTCTTGGAGATAGACAAACGCTTTCGGCTTGGTAGCACAGTCCTCGATCCGCAGATTCAACGGAACAATCCAAGTAAATGATCGAAAATTTAGCTGGCTTAATCAAGTGAGTATATGAAGCATTATAAACCAAAAATGGGAAAATTGATGAGACAATTCATATCTTACCTTATATGCAGTTTAATCATCACTCAATTGATAGGATGTACCTCAATGACCGAGACACAAAAAGAAAGAGAAGCGCGAATTCAGTCTTCTCCCCAATCTCAAAATGGTACGTTTGTCAATCCTAATGGGGTCTCTGCTAAACTGTTTTCACAAGAAACCTGGGAAGTCACAAAAGAATATATCTTCGGTAAACGAATCGACCCAAAGCCACTAATCGACCCCCCCATTCATCGATTGCATCCGGAACAATGGGAAAATCATCAGGCAGGGCAATTTTCTTTTTCTTGGATAGGACATTCCAGCATTTTAATTTCGATGGAAAACCAACGAATTTTAGTTGATCCAGTACTGGAACAACGCGCCTCCCCTTTTTCCTGGATTGGCCCCAAGCGGTTTCATCCGTCACCGGTCACAGCAGAGGAACTTCCAGGCGTCGATGTCGTCTTGATCACCCATGACCATTATGATCATTTGGAAAAATCAACGCTTATTACGATTAATGAAAAGGTCGAACGTTTTATCGTACCGTTAGGCATTGGCACACTATTAGAGGATTGGGGAATAAATCCCTCTAAAATCACTGAGTTGGATTGGTGGGAAACCTATTCTTCCGGTTCTCTGAAGTTTCATGCCACACCGGCAGTTCATTATGCCAGTCGCGGGTTACTTGATGCAAATCAACGATTATGGTGTTCCTGGTCGATTGTCGGGAAGGAAAAGAGGGCTTTTATTAGTGGTGATTCCGGCTATTTTGATGGATTTAAGAATATTGGCGAACGATTGGGTCCTTTTGATGTGACATTCCTTAAAATTGGGGCGTTCAATGACAAAGGCACTTGGCGAGCGCTTCATATGACACCCGAAGAAGCAGGACAACAGCATTTGGATCTCAGAGGGCAATT
>CBDUUO010000649.1:0-2270 GCA_965370395.1 uncultured bacterium | reverse complement strand
GCCACCGACGCCTATAGCCACTGCACCGAGGTTCTACTCTACTATTGTTGACTCAAGCAATCAATGTTGATAATTGTGTGCCATGAGCAGATCCTGGCGGATTGAATACGAGGGAGCCTTATATCACCTGCTATCGCGGGGAAACGAGCGCAAAGACATCTTTGATGATGACAGGGATCGTGTCATCTTCTTAGATACGGTAGGGGAAATGTCGGAGCGTTTTGAGATGAATGTTTATGCCTATGTACTGATGGGCAATCATTACCACCTTATGGTTCGAACTGAAAGAGCCAATCTAAAGAAGGCGATGCATTGGTTCGGCACCACTTACACCCAGCGCTTCAATATGCGCCATTCCCGTAATGGACATCTGTTTCAGGGTAGGTATAAAAGTATCCTTGTGCAAAATGATGCCTACTTGTTGCAGCTTTCCTGTTATATCCATCGCAACCCGTTAAGAGCAGGAGTTGTCAAACGCCTTGCCGATTACCGTTGGAGCAGTTATTTAGCGTATGCGTACGGTCGAAAAGCCCCTGAATGGCTTTCGACTGAGTTGATTCTGTCTCAGTTTAACGGCGAAGATCGATACAAAAGCTACCGCGAAAAGGTTCAAAGATATGCCAAGGAAGAAAAACAGCTTTGGGAGGATTTGCGATACGGGCTATTTTTAGGGTCGAAGAATTTTGGAGAAAGAATCCGCAAAGAATTTTTGCCTGCAGAGCCTGAACCGGCTATCGCCCAGCAAGTTCAATTAGCAAAGCGTTATGATCCAATCAGTATTTTGCACAAAGCCGAAAGAATTCTCAGATGTGATGTGAAGCGTTTTTTAAAAACCGGGCGTGTGTTAGGAGCCGAAAAAGAAACGCGGGATTTGATGATTTATCTAATTTGGAAAGCAGGCGTTTTGACGAACGATCAAATCGGTCAATTATTTGGGTTGAGCTACTCAGCGGTAAGTCACGCTGTCAAATCGCTAAAAGCCAGAATGCAGGAGAATCCAAAGCTACAGGCAAAATTCGGGAAACTTTATTCACAATTCAAGCTTTGACCCTCTTTAGACTCTTTACTCTTTAATTTTTCAAGCGTCACCTCATCAGTGCCCGGGAGGCGAGATATGCTGAGCATAATGAAAAAACTTGTCGGGTTCCTTACCATTAGTTCGATAGGGCTGCTGCCTCTGATTTCACCGGAGATTCAGGCCCAGCAGACCGCAACTCCCTCATCAACACCAGCTCCATCCCTATCCATAACCATTGAAGAGCTGAAATCCAGGCGCATAGCGATCGAAAGTATGACGGATATCGATGCCACGGTTAAAACCGATAGTCTGAAATATATTGACCGGGCGATTGGGTATTTAAAGCTGGCCTTCAGCACCAATAAAAAGGCAAACGAACTCTCCCAGCTCATCCAGACAGCGCCCGAGCGCTTGAAAATATTGCAGACCGAGCTGAAAAAGCCGTTCAGGGTGCCTGAAAAAGTCGAGGCACGCGCGCAGCAAATGAGCACCTTAAAACTCGAACAGCGACTCCGTCAGAAAGAAGCCGAACTCGCGACGGCTCAAGGCCGGCTGCGAGAATGGAGTGATCGCTTAACGGCTAAGAAGAATATCATTAATCAAACACCCGAACAGCTTGCAAACGCAACCAGCCGGCTCGAAGACATTCAAACGGAGCTGGAAACAATATCCGGCGCTGCCGCGACAGATGTACTTAATCATTCCAGGTTGTTACGCCTTAAGTCCGAGCAGGAAAAATTAATAGCAGAAATCAAATTGAACGAGCTGCGACAAGGCAGCCATAATCTGCTGGTAGAATTGTTCAGCAAGGAACGAGACGTCGCCCAGAAAAAGGTGGAAAGCCGCGAAAAAATGTTGAAAAGCTGGCAGACCGAAGTTCAGAAACGCCGCCAGCAGGAGGCCGCTGAGGCCCGGGAGGATGCCCAGGACGCCATCGTCGAGGTTCCCCTGCTGCCCAAGATTGTCCAGGACCAGTTTGCGATCAACATCCAACTGAGTACCGAGCTGGAAAAAGTTACCCGGGAAGAAACCGGACTGGCAGGAAAACATGAAGCTTATCAATCCCGTCTGAAAGCGCTGGAAGAGGAATTTGAAACCGCTAAAAAGAGAGTTGAATCAGCCGTGCTAACCGAGGCCATCGGATTGGCGCTACGCACACAGCGACTAAACCTGCCCAGTGCCGATCAGTATTTTGCGGATTCCGATACCCGCCAGATAAGAATGAGCGAAATCAGCGAAAAGCAGATCGAGC
>CBDUUO010000648.1:0-2271 GCA_965370395.1 uncultured bacterium | reverse complement strand
AGTCGTGCAGGAACACCGGGTTGTCGGGCGACACCTCGTCGAGCATCTTGGCGTTGAGCTTCTTGTAGTCGAGCGACCACTTGGCGCCCTCGACCCAGTCGCCCTTCTTGAGCTTGTTGTCGGCGATGTACTTCCTGATCGCGGCCTTGATCTCGTCGACCGACGAGGTCACGGGGAAGGCGAGCCCGAGGGCCGTCAAGGCGCCGCGCAGCGCGTGGATATGGGTGTCGATTAGCCCCGGCATTACCATCTTCCCTTTGAGATCGACGGTCTTGGTGTCCGGGCCACTGACCGCTTTCATGTCTTCGTTGGTTCCGACGGCGATGAACTTGCCGTCCTTGACGGCAAATGCTTCCGCGCGGGACCGAACCCCGTCAACCGTGTAGACGAACCCGTTGCGGTACACCACATCCGCCTTGACGTCTTTCGCTTTGGCCGCAGCCGAGGCCGCAATGGACGCTAAGCCGCTAATGCAGAGGGCCAGTGTCAGCCCGATCGTAATTATTCGCAGTATATTAGATCGTCTATTAGAAGTATGCTTCATTCTAATTCTCCCTTCGTGTGCACAATTTTTCCATAATATTTGATTAGTTTAATGCAGATTTGTTGAATTACAAGATGCAAATAAAAAGGAAGAGTATTATAAATTAATGTAGTTTTAGATTGTAAAAAGACCGGATTATAAGCGAGTGCTTCTTTCATATCAGGGAAAACTACTTTTCTTATAACCTTTATGCTCAGATACCACTATAAATTCTCTTGCTCAGAGGGATATAATTCTATTGGGGATTTGGTTAGAAAATCTCAACGTTTTTCTGCTACTCAAAATATTGGACTTCGTGCCTTCATCGAATCTTTGAAACCCCATTAAAATTATTGCACATTTCATTTGGCAATCCTAAAATCGACTCCATCTGATGGTAGGCCCCTAAACCCAACCAATAAATGCAAGGAGGTTTCAAATGAAATTATCACATGCAATAGAATCGTATCAAAAGTACCACAGCTTCAATTCGAAAAAAAAACACGATAAAAAACTATGATTTTTTGTTTACCCGCTTCAACGACGAATTTGGTAACAGAGATATTGAATCCATAACACCGGATGAAATTCTATCCTTCCTAACCCGACTCACCGAGGGAACCAAACAAACCACTAAACACAACCGCTACTCCTGTCTCAAAGCTTTTTTCAATTACATCCGCAATACCATCGATTTTGAGATCCAGAATCCCTGTGACACACCCATTCTGAGAAAAATATTCAGAGCCAGCCGGCCTGAGCAATGGAAAATCATCGAAAAAGACTCAATTGACGAAATCATCTTCAGAACATCCAACCCCCGTAATCGGATCATGTTGGAACTGATGGCTAAAGGCGGAATGCGAATCGGTGAGGTGCTAAAAATCAGACCTGTCGATGTCAAGGACCGCAAGATCACATTGGCTGACCCAAAAAGTGGCAGGGAATCCGAAATCGTGTACATTCCACAGAAAATTGCAGACCGAATGCGGGAATACATCCAGGATAAGAAAATTGAGCCCGAGAAGCGTATTTTCCCGATCACCTATAATGCCGCCCGGGTGATGGTCAACAAGGCGGGTAAGATGGTAGGTGTGAATCTGCGTCCCCATGATCTCAGACGTCATGCCGCCACCCATGCATCCAGATCCGGAACCCCCATTGAAATCGTCTCCAAAGTCATCCTGCGGCACGCTCACCTATCAACAACACAGCGCTATTTGGGAAAGGTAACTGACCTGGAAGCGATGAGATGGATTGAAAATATGTATGGATAGATAAAACAGGGGCAACGACTCAATGTGTTGCCCCAAACTAAATATTTCAGTTTCTTGCGATTGCACCATCATAGCAGCAACACACAAAAACGCAGAATTTTTATATATGATTATGAAATATTAATTCTTTAACCTGGCTATTTTTTCAGAAATTCATAACAAACCTAAAAAAAATTGGGATTGGTTGTTAAGGCACGAAGTCCAAAATAAATTAAGGCTCAAAAAAGTGTGTATTTGCCATGGCTAATCTGCAAAATCATAAGCCGCAAATGAGAAATGTTTTTTCCCTATGTCGGAACATGCTTTAGCATCTCCCAATAACACTTGCGATATCACTTTGAAACATGTACTTTTTACCGAGTTGAATTTGTGGCAAAACGTGGCTAACAAAGCACACTAAATTTTATTCTGTCTCAGATGATATCACAACATTGCCCGAACCTTTGATTATCTCAATAAATCACAGGTTGA
>CBDUUO010000647.1:0-2272 GCA_965370395.1 uncultured bacterium | reverse complement strand
CATCGAACATCCAATGGATTCATACGCTAAATCATAAATTTTACGTAAGCGTCTTATACTACCCAACCCTGTTATGGCTATTTTTCAGGGCGGAGTAATTAGTTGAATCGTCAAATGGTTAGCGGATCCTCTGGCCGATGGTCTCTGCCCAGCCATTACCTAAATCTTGTATGAAAATTAATGAGAATCAAATTCAATCGCATGGGTATCCGTCACGCAGTCGCAACGGGTACCGTCCGGCAACACCACTTCAACCTGCCCTTTATGAGCTTCGCACCATTTTTCCTGATACCATTTTTCGGGATGCTCCCGTTTCGCTAATAACAACGATGGAAACAGAAATTTGGGGTTGAAATTTGCCAATTGCCATGATAAATTGGCAATAAAGGTGATCATATGGAAATTAAAGAAACAATAGTGGACCGGTTCGGAAGAATCGTTATACCCAAAAAAATTCGGGACGATTTCAATTTGGAAGCAGGAACTCAGATTCGTTTCGAAGAAAGCGAACAGGGTATTGTGCTAAAGCCGATACATGGTGAACCCAATCTTCGTTGGAAAGATGGTGTGCTGGTATTCTCAGGCTCTTCGTTAGAGGATCTAAGTGACGCATTGGCAAAGCATCGTGAAGAAAGAGCGAGAAACATCCTGAAACCATGAAAATCCTTTTTGACACTTCTGTAATCATTGCCGCCCTGGTCGAATCGCATCCGATGCATCAGAGAGCATTTCCCTGGCTTAAAAAGGCCAAAGAACACCATTTTGAACTGATCATTGCCAGCCACACAATAGCAGAATTATATGCGGTGCTGAGCACACTTCCGACCAAACCCCGGATTTCTCCCGCCACTGGATGGAGGCTTGTTCATGAAAATATTGAAGCGATCGGCAAGATTGTTTCACTAACTGCAGCTGAATACAGCTCTGTTATAAAGAAAATATCCGAACGGGGGCTGGTTGGCGGTATTACCTATGATGCTTTGATCGCAAAAGTTGCTGAAAAATCCAAAGTTGAGCAACTTTTAACGCTGAATTCCGATCATTTTAAACGGGTGTGGCCTGAAGGTGAAAAAATAATCGTATCTCCTTAAAAATTCCCCCACTTGGACCGGAAAAAAAGGAACGTCTATGATTTTGTCTATCATATGCCTAATAATTCTCCTTTGAGAAGCGCCGGGGCCATTTTCGCTTGCCGTGTAAAACCCGCAGGATCTGTATCGTATTTTCAGCCACACGATAGGGAATGATAAAAGGTGTGCCGGCAATCACCAGCTCGCGAGTGCCCGGGACCCGGCCGGCACGGCCGGCATGCGGGTGGTCAGCTAACATTTGCACTGCATCCCATATACGCTTTAAAACTCGACTTGCCGCTTTAGGGTTATCCTGGGCAATAAATTCGCCCGCCTCATCCAGATCGTTAAGAGCAAGGCGCACCCATTTAACCTTCATTCAAGTCCCATCTCTTAAAGGCCTTCTTGACTTCCTTATCTGTGGCAAATTTGCCCTTATCCGCTTCTTCTATGCCTTCCTTAATGGCCCCAATCTGCCAGGTTTGTTCCTCGACATAAATTTCAATCGCTTCAGCGACAAGATAAGACTTGGACCGGTCAGTCGCTTTAACTAACAACTCGAGCTTTTTTGCTGTGTCGAGGTTCAGCCTTGCTGATACAGTTTGTGCTTTCATAAAAATACCTCCTACGTATACAATATATACATTATAAACAATATAGACGTTTTTACTGAAAGTCAATGGCTTTATTCAGAAGGGAAAAAGATGGGGACGTCTATGATTTTAGGATTAGAGCTGAAGGCTGAAAGTTTATCCGCAGATTACACAGATTCCACAGATTATGAAAAATTAAAAACAAAAGGGCATCGCACAAGTGAACGGGAAAAGCGAACGGGAAAAGCAAAAGGGGGTCGCCCACGGTAAATGGTTGATAATTTAGAAAAGGAGCTAAAAATGAGATCGATTTTTAGGCTTAGCGATACCATTTTAGGGGTAAAATGGGCGACTTAAGCCCTCATATTTATAGAATCAGCCGATCATAGTGCTAATACGATGCATTTCCGACATTCCAGGTATCAATCGGCAAATTAAAGTGTTCAATGGTTGAAAATAGGCGTCAGGCGTCCCCGGTTAAATTCGCTTCGCTCCAATTCTACGAATTATTTAACTGGGCAGGCCCCGGTTAAATCCGCTTCGCTCCAATTCTACGATATATTTAACGGGGTAAACATAGCTGATAGTTCAGAGAAAAAATCGGATTTC
>CBDUUO010000646.1:0-2282 GCA_965370395.1 uncultured bacterium | reverse complement strand
CTATGGTAGAACTAGGAACCCGTCGCACAACCGAAAGGGTGCGTGTCGGTAACTCTCTACCTACGGTTATACGCGTCGCATTTCTATCCCGACCCCATTTTCACAACGTAAAGTTTTCACCTCGTTTGTCGGGGTTTCATCAGTTTGACGGGATTGACATGGGAATGGATTTGGACTATTCAAAATGAATGCTCTTGCTAAATAAAAGCGGGCAAAATTATCTGGGAGAGTCTGAACGCTGAATTTGATCTGATCTCCTTGGCGCAACTAACCCAATGGTGTGGAAAGATGAAGGAACGGTATCCTTGCTTGCCCTTCGCCTTGGGCGCCCCATCCATGGTATTCGGAAACGATCTGATCGAAAACGTGCAGGTCTTGGCAGGTCTGGTGAACGATATCGAAATCGTTCTATTTCATACACCCACCTTGGACAATATTCCGACCTGTAATCAGGTACGCATGCTCCGGCGCCTGGGCGAGCGAGAGCGACTCACGTTTACAGTACATCTACCCACTTCTTTGGAACCTGCGTCCTGGGATGCGAACCGGCGGGAGGAATCGCTCCGATTGGCCCGGGAGCTCTGTCTGAAGATGGGGGAACTGGGGCCCGAACATTATATCGTCCATGTGCCTGTCTCCCCACCCACGCTGGTTGCCGTGCCGGGGAAGTATTTCAGGTATGAACATGAGTTCGCCTGGCATGAATGGACAGGATATACGCTGGAGTTCCTGGAAGAGCTGGGGGAACTTCTCAAGGGACCCAGGCAATTGCTTGTTGAAAACATCAACTATACGCCCGGTTTCCTTCATACTTTCCTGTGCCGGGGATTGTGTGAGTTTTGCCTCGACTTGGGACACCTGGAGCTCGGTCGCGAAAACGTGGTGGCCCAACTACTACGATACAAGGAAATGGCCCCGGTAATCCATCTTCATGGGGTTGTGGGAAATGAAGAACACCTGGGCCTCCAGCGAATGCCGAAAAGACAGGTCCGGCAATGGCTTGACGGTTTATGTGGAAGCCTTTTCAACGGCATTCTCACCCTTGAAGTGTTTACCCCAAAGGACTTGGAGGAATCCATCCAGGTAGTGCTCGAAGCCTTTGGAGCAAAAGAGCCGGACAGCAGCGCCCATAAGGTCCAAATTCTTTCCACACAGCGGAGCCGGGTTTGAAAATGAAAAATTATGTGAAGAGAGAAGGGTCATATCTTAAATATTTAATATTAGCTTTTTTGTCTTCTCTAACTTCTGTCTAAAACGCCTGTTTTGCGCTACCTCTTGTGCGATGCGATTGTACATAATCGTAATCAGGGCGCCGCTTACCCCGCCGAAATATAAACCTAAATCTTTACAAGACATCCCACTCAAATCTCTGGCAAGATGGATTGCCACTTCACGGGCTTTGTTTTTCTTGCGACCTTTCGTTATTATCTGCTCTTCATTGCAACCAAACTCCTCGCAAACAGCATTTACAACAGTTTCAAGCGGCACTTTCGGTTTGAGCTTTCTTAATTGAGGGATCTCTTTTTCATCTGGTCTGCCGGACAAAAAGGTTTCTTTAACCCAGTTTACAAAATCCAATTCTCCAAGGATAAAGCCTTCGATGACCTGCCTGTGCGGATTTTCAAGTGTCTTGACATCCGCACCTTCGACAAAGTCTTTGTATTTTTGTTTGGCTTCCTTTTTGCTCTTGCCAAAATTGGACAATAACCAGTCGGTTTCTAGAAATTGCGGAGTCTTTTGCCTACCAATGAAGGCACAGTAACTGCTCCATTGATATTTTGATGGGCTCGAAACCATTTTTGCTCTGACCGGATTTAAGTGGATATAACGCGATAAATGCTTAAGGTACTCATCAGCGTCGATTAAGATTGCCTTAAACCTTCCCTGGAACAGATGGCCATGTCTGCCACGTTTGCGATTGAAATAAGTTGCATAGCTTACATTGATCCATTGCATCGCCACACTTAAATTCGGTTCCGGGGTCTCCACCAGCAGGTGAAAATGATTGCTCATTAAACAATAGGTATGAATGATGACTGAAAAACGCTCGTTTGCTTTTTTCAGGTACTCGAGAAACTTTTCTTTGTCCCGGTCGTTTTTAAAGATTTTTTCCCGGTTATTTCCCCGGTTGATTACATGATAATAAGCTTCAGGGTATTCAACGCGCAACGGCCTGGCCATCTATTTTGCCTTACTTTTTGATTTTGAGGATTATTTGGGGTGAAAATTATGTACAAAAGGCAGGTTGATATGTCAATATTTAATATTTAAGATGTGACCCT
>CBDUUO010000645.1:0-2282 GCA_965370395.1 uncultured bacterium | reverse complement strand
GCGGGAATCCAGAAATGTTTTGCTGAAAAAGCTGGATGCCCGCCCCCATCTGCACGGGGGCAGGCTCTACGCGGGAATGACGGTAAGAACTCCCCGACCTCTTAGTAAGCTCACTGAATTTGCAATTCAATCATTTTATGATTTATTGCCAACCAGGCCCCACAATTGTGACAGCAGCATGCCCGACAGCATCAGTCCACAGCCGACAAGGCCGCGTGCAGAAATGATTTCTCCCAGTATCAACCAGCCGCCGATGGCAGCAAAAACGGCTTCCAGACTCAGCAGAATGGCCGCATGCGCCGGATGGGCATCTCTCTGGGCAACCACCTGCAGGGTATAAGCGATCCCGACGGAGATCAGGCCGCCGTATAAAATGGGAATGGCCGCTAGAAAAATAGAGCTCAATGTGATATCTTCGACAATTGAAGCTGTAATAAGACTTAAAATCGAACAGGCCACATACTGAGAAAAAGCCAATTTAATCGGGTTGATTCTGGGCGATAGCCAGCCGATGATCAAAACATGAGCGGCCCAGAAAAAGGCGCCGATTAAAACAAGCAAATCACCCGGTTCAATCGTTAATTCTTCGGTAACACTTAAAAAATAAAGCCCGAAGGCCGCCAGAATCGCACCGACCCAGGTCCCGATTTTAGGCTGCTGCCGCCAGAAAAGTCCCAGGATCGGAACAATAATCACATACAGGCCGGTGATGAACCCGGCTTTGCCGGCCGTGGTATACACCAGTCCAATCTGCTGCAACGAAGCTCCTGAGAAAAGCGCCAGTCCGAGGGCACCGCCTCCGAACAGGATGGTTTTCAAACCGAGGGGCGGCAGGATATGGTTTGTTGCAGTTCGCTGCTCACGACTGATTATCATCAGCGGCAACAGCGATAGGCTGCCAAGGGCAAACCGAATACCTGTAAAGGTAAATGGCCCCACATAATCCATTCCTACCCGCTGGGCAACAAAGGCAAATCCCCAAATGATCGCTGAGGTCAGCAGCAGCGCATCTGATTTTACGGTGACAACTTTCATAAAAAAGCGTTTCTCTGTGAATCTGACAAATTGATTAACAGGGCACCATACTCGCCGGTCAATTTTGAGTCAAGCAAAGATCAAATGCAAACGTATAGAAAAAAAAGGTTGATTACCTATAACAACAGGAATAAATTAGTCACAAATTCTCTAATTATTTCCGCCGCAGGCGGATTGGGTTTGGACATTTTCATCCCGCCGTCGCCACCTTGAGCGGCTATGGCGCGGCAAGCCCGGAAAATGACCAAAATAAATAAGGAGGACTCGATAATGAACCTGGCCAAGTTTCCCCGGCGCCGTTACACCGAAGGAAGGACCCCCATTGAAAAACTTTCCCGGCTTTCCAAAGAACTGGGAGGACCCACCATTTACATGAAAAGAGACGACCTGCTGGGGCTTGCCGGAGGGGGCAACAAAACCCGCAAGCTGGAATTTCTGGTGGCCGAGGCATTGGAGCAGGGGGCTGACACCTTAATCACCTGCGGAGCGGTGCAATCCAACCATTGCCGCCTGACGCTGGCGGCCGCTGTAAAAGAAGGACTTAAGTGCAGGCTGGTTCTGGAAGAGCGGGTGTCCGGCAGTTATAATCCGGAGGCCGGCGGAAATAACTTCTTATTCCGATTGATGGCTGTCGAACAGATCACCGTCGCTCCCGGCGGCTCCGACTTGACAGCCGCGATGCAGCAAGTTGCCGATGATGTCGCCAAAACAGGTCGAAAAGCCTATGTCATCCCCGGCGGCGGATCCACTCCTGTGGGTGCCACCGGTTATGTGGCCTGTGCGGAAGAAATCCTGGCCCAGACCTTTGACCGGAGAATCAATATCGATCGTATCATCTGCGCCAGCGGCAGCGCCGGGACCCATGCGGGTCTGGTCACCGGTTTTTCCGGCAACAACAGCAACATACCGGTGATCGGGATCAATGTCAGCCGACCCAGAGGTGAGCAGGAACAGCTGGTACACAAACTGGTCACAGAAACCGCTTCGCATGTGGGTGTCAATTCGGATATTCCCCCGGAAGCGGTGCGCTGTTATGACGAATATGTCGGCCCCGGCTATTCTCTGCCGACACCTGAAATGGCAGAAGCCGTGCGGATGCTTGCCGGCCTGGAAGGTATTCTGATGGATCCGGTATACACCGGCAAAGCCATGGCCGGGCTCATTGACCTGGTGCGCAACGGCACTTTTGATAAAAATGAAAATATTCTGTTTATTCACACAGGCGGTTCGCCGGCGCTTTATGTGTA
>CBDUUO010000644.1:0-2285 GCA_965370395.1 uncultured bacterium | reverse complement strand
GCATTTGGAATTTCTTTTTCATAGCGGGATACGATCTTTTTAATAATTTCGTTGGCCTGATCGCGTTTCATGCCCATCCGAGCCGTAATATGAGCCACCTCTGCACCCGCTCTTAATTCCAGCGTGGAAGTCCGCTCCGGGTATTTATCCCTGGCAATTCCGCCCTGGACAAGATTAGCACCCGAGACGGTTGAAGCGATGGCATGGGCTGCCATTTCATAAAAAAGCATTTCTGTTGCCGGGCCGGCTGCGGCCATGGTAACAGACATATTCAAAAGATGCGTGTTCCTGCTGATCGCCTGGCAATACACACTGGTCAGCCACAGCATTTCGGAACTTGTATTACATACCTGGTGAAGATCAATGGGAAAGGGAATATGATATTCAGCCTGGAAAGCAAATAATCCCAGGAAAAAATGGGCTATCGTGGTTACCATGGTGCCTTCGGGACCGCCGGCATAGCCCCCCATAAGCGGACCATACAGGCCTGCGCAGCCAAAACCGCTCTCAAGCAGGTAAGCCACTTTATTCATTCTGGCAAAATCGACTTTTAATTCTGCAATGGCACCGCTCTGAGCCACATCCCTTTTCAAGCCCCAGCGGGTGGCGGCGATGATGGATTCGGTGCTCTCGCCGCAAGATACGAAGGCATACAGACCCAGCCCCGGTCGGCCGGCCAATCTGGCCGCTTCCCGTCTTTTAGTGGCATCCCAAATGGTAGCTGCAACTTCGATGGGGTGGCCGGACCGGATCGGAATGCCTCGAAAGGTTGATAATAAAGAAGGCCCGCAAAAACTGTCCGCCAGCGGTTCCATGGCCAGGGCTTGGCAAACTTTCATGAAAAGTTCTTCCGGGACCGGAACCCCCAATGCGGAAAAGGTGCAGGAAGGATCGCGGCTATCTTCCACTATTCTGCTTACGGCAACCCTTTGATCTTTGCCCTCGCCCCAAACATATTGGGACGGCGCCGTACTTACGGCTTCTTCAATTTCCTTCCGGGTGAATCGAACCACCCGTCTTGTATCCAGGCAATAAAACCCCACATTAACAAACAGCTCCAAAGCGGCTTGATAGGCCCTGTCCGCCAAGCTGTCATCATTCGGAATGATCTGATTTCGATCAAAGCGTATATCATATTTCTTGAGAACTTCGGTTACGTGTTCGTACAGGAGAAGATCGTAGTCAGACTCCTTCATACGCTGGCCTTTGTCGCACCGGTCTACAACTTCCCAAAAATCTATCATAACTAAACCCTCACTTTCCAATTTTATTTTTCACAAGTTCTTTGGCTACCTTGACAGCTCCAATTGCATCTCTGGCATATCCATCAGCTCCGATCTGTTTGACCCATTTTTCAGTGACAGGCGCACCTCCCACCATTACCTTGAAATCCTGTTTAAATCCCATTTCAGTTAGTTCTTCGATCAAAACCGGCATATACCCCATGGTAGTCGTCATGAGAGCGGAAAGTGCGATAATGTCCGCTTTTTTGTCCTGGGCCTCATCGATAATTCTTTCAACTTTGACATTTCTTCCAAGATCTATGATCTCAAAGCCGGCTGTGGACATAATCAGTTTGACAATGTTTTTACCGATATCATGCATATCCCCTTGAACGGTCGCCAGGATGATTTTCCCTTCTTTCTTAACCGCTTCAGGGCTCTTTGTGGCCAGGGCAGGCTCAAGAACCTTAACACCAAGGTTCATGGCTTGAGCAGATGACATCATTTCAGGGAGGTAAATTTTTCCGCATTCAAAGTTGTTCCCTACAACTTCCATTCCTTTGGCAAAGCCTTCCTGTATCGCCTCAATTGGATCAAGGTCTTCTTTTATGGCCTTGTCCGCTAATTTGGCACACGCCTCTTTATCGCGATTTATGACAGCATCAGCCATTTCTTCTAAAATTCCCATTCGCTATGTCTCCTTTCCTTGTCTTATTTATCAAATTACCTCACAGTAAACTCCAAGAAATTAACACGTTAAACAATGACTTTTGCCTCATCCCATTTCCATCCGACCTTGACGGAAGCGTCCCTTCTATAAATCTCATCCACACCTTCGGACCGCATGCGGTTGGAATATTTTACGGTTAAAATCTGGTCGCCGGCGACTTTTACTTCATATCGGTCCAAATCACCCACATATATATGCCCGGTGATGACGCCATCGAGGCAATTCCATTCATCCGGCGACTTTTCAAAACCTGAAATAAAACCTAATTCACCCGAAACAAAATGTAATTTTTCAGGCCGGATAGCTAAACAAGCCTGCGCGTCCACAGACAG
>CBDUUO010000643.1:0-2287 GCA_965370395.1 uncultured bacterium | reverse complement strand
GTTCATCGCAAACCAAAAGAATAAGCGTATAACCGTCGGGCTGCAAGATCGTGGCTAAAAGCCACTCCCACATCACATTGTCAACAATGGGATCCCGTTCAGCGGGAGATAAGGTGTTGAGATCAATAAGCAATTTCTAACAGTTTTGCCAGACACACGCTTCTTTATTCAAAAAAGCTTTGATCCCGTTCTGGGCATCAACGGCTTCCAGGTTCATGGTAATGGTATGCTTGGCATAGTGCATGGCATTGCTGTCTGATTGATCCACCTGAGCATAGAAACCCTGTTTGCCGATGGCCAGCACGAATCTGCTGGATTCCGCGATTTGATTGGCGAGAGTCTCCGTTTCTTCGTCCAAACTTTCCGGGGAAACCACTCTGTTCACCAGACCCAGCTCTTTGGCCTCCCGGGCTGAGAAAAATCGTCCTGTCAGCAGCATCTCCATAGCGGCTTTGCGGCCGATCGCCCGGGTAATGGCCACCATCGGCGTCGTGCAAAACAAGCCGATCTTAACGCCTGGGGTGGCAAACTGGGCGCCTTCGGCGGCCACTGCCAGATCACACCAGGCCGCCAGCTGGCAGCCGGCAGCAGTGGCAATACCCTGGATCTGGGCAATAACCGGCTGGGGAATTTCATGGATCATTTGCATCATCCGGGCGCATTGATCAAAAATGAACTTATATTCCTTAATCCCCTGGTTGACCATTTCTTCCAGATAATGGCCGGCACAGAAATGTTTGCCCGCTGCTCGTATGATTAAAACTTTGATGGATTCATCTTCGGAAACTGCGGTCAACACGTCCATGATTTCGGCAATCATCTGTCGGGATAATGCATTAATCTTTTTGGGGTTGTTCAAGGTCAGGATGCCGATGGGCCCTTTAGTCGCGTACAGAATTTCTTCATATGCCATGCTTTTGCTCCTTTTCAATTTATAGCGGTTGTCATAAATATGTTCCGTTTGCCAGATTTCCTAACAGGCGAAAATGTATTGTGTAACAGCCTGAAATTATCATAAACATGACAACCGCTATATTATAAAAATGAAGAAAAATTATTAGAGCGTTTGGATCAGGCCATATTGGACGTTATCGACAACCCTGAGAAGACCCAACAAACCACCGCTATCGGAACGTTATTCAGACGAACGCTCTAGAGTGGTGGGTCATCTGTTTCATAATTCAGTGAATCGATTCCGTCAAGATGAATTAGCGGCCTGGGGAGGTTAGTATAATTTTTAATTATATTTTTATATTAATTAGTTAAAACAATAAATAAATGTTATAGTTTAAGTGTTTTCCATGGCTGTTTAGGCAGGAAAACCAACAGATACATTAAAGTGAGAGGATTTATTGGTACATTATGGCAAAGATTTAAAAACCCGGGTCTCGGGATGAAAAGCCTGCCAGGCAAACCAGTAGGCAAAGGTGGCTGCAATTGCCTCTCCGCTTTGATTACGAACGGATACGACCTCACCGTCTGAATCAACCTCGATCTCAATGGCCTGCCCTGCCAGCTGATCTTTATGAATTCCTGGATTGGCTCGCAGCCATTTTAGCGGATAAGCCTTTGTCGCGTTGTTGATTTGGATTCCCAGCACACGGTCTTTGACCGCCAGATCTTTGCGCACATCACCCACCGGAAACATAATGCCACCGACCCGATAATATCCTTCGTAAGGATCAATTGAATAGTCGCGATTAAACCCGGTATCGTCGGAAAGCACCAAAGTATGCGGATTTCGACTTTGCCAGGTTTGCCACCGAGTCCGTATTGACGGTATTTTCTGGAGTTCCTTTCCAGCCAGGGGCCCTGAAACCGCTTTTTGCATTAACTGGGACCAGAGGCTTTCCGTCTGATGGTCGTAAAGCAGTACGTTGCTTTTGTAGAGACGGCCGGACACGCCAAAGGTATAATCCCGGCCTTGCACGCGTCGAGAGTACACGGCTCCCGTTTGGGTCAGCGGTCAGAACGTTACCACGATGGGAATACCGTTAACGGTATCATTGACGACTTCATGCCAGTTGAGGATCTTGATGGGGTAAGCCCGTGCTTCCTGGCCAATCCTTACGCCGATGACCTGATCCGAACGGTCCAGAAAACCGGCTTTATCGGGTTGGATCAATTTGGGTTGCAAAATAGCCGGGATTCCATCTTTTGGCGGTCCGCCGGATAAGATCTCCTGCTGCGGTACAATCGCATTATCCAGGTTAAATCCGCTCAGAACCAGGAAAAAAGCGATGAAACCGCTGGCTAACAGAAATTTTTTCATGACAGGATCTCCTTG
>CBDUUO010000642.1:0-2287 GCA_965370395.1 uncultured bacterium | reverse complement strand
TTCCCTTGTTAGCGAATCCGGCAAACGGAACATATTTATGACAACCGCTATAACCGGACTGCGGCCTAAAACACCAATCGATTGCGATTTTATGGAAACCCGATGAACTTCATTGCCATTATCATTCTTTGCACCATCGCTGTTGATTTTATTTTGAACCTGGTGGCTGACGGGCTCAACCTCAAACACCTCAGAAGCGAGTTGCCCCATGGGTTTGAGGGAGTTTACGACCCGGAGCGGTATCGTAAATCCCAGCAATACCTAAAAGTAAATACGCAATTTGGCTGGATCACATCCGGTTTTAACCTCGTGGTGATTCTTGTATTCTGGTTTGCCAAAGGATTTCCTTTACTGGACAAATGGCTGCGTACTTTTGAACTGGGACCGGTTTTAAGCGGCCTGATTTATATGGGGGTTTTGATGCTGTTAAAAGCGGTTTTAGCGCTGCCTTTCAGCGTGTATGCCACCTTTGTCATTGAAGCGCGCTTCGGTTTCAACAAAACCACTGGGTCGACATATATGATGGATTTGCTCAAAGGTCTGATGCTGGCGCTATTATTGGGGACACCGCTGCTGGCCGCCATTCTGGCATTTTTTCAATACGCCGGTCCCTATGCATGGTGGTACTGCTGGATCGGCGTGACGCTTTATATGCTGGTGGTTCAGTTTATCGCCCCCACATGGATTATGCCCCTGTTTAACAAGTTCACACCCCTGGAGGAAGGGGAACTCAAGTCGGCCATTTTAGCGTATGCAAACGCCATCAATTTCCCGCTGCAGAATGTCTATCAGATGGATGGTTCACGGCGATCAACCAAATCAAATGCTTTTTTTACCGGTTTCGGCAAACACAGACGAATTGTATTGTTTGACACCCTGATAAAGCAGCACACGGTTAATGAACTGGTCGCGATACTGGCCCATGAGATGGGGCATTACAAGAAAAAACACATTCGCCAAGCGCTTATTCTGGGCATTGTGCAAACCGGACTGATGCTGTTTCTATTGTCGCATTTCATTGCCTATCAGGGCCTTTTTGACGCCTTTTATATGCCGCAGCAGTCCGTCTATGCCGGCATGCTCTTTTTTGCCATGTTATACACACCGATTGATTTTTTTGTCGGAATCTTAATGCAGATCCTGTCGCGCAAAAACGAAACCGCTGCCGATCAATTTGCAGCCGAAACCACAAAGGACCCCGGCTCGATGGTGGCGGCTTTAAAAAAGCTTTCGGTTGACAATCTATCGAATCTGACGCCCCATCCGTTTTACGTGTTTTTAAATTATTCTCATCCTCCCGCCTTGCAACGCATCCAATCCCTGTCAACTCGACCATGAACGCCTTGCCGTTAGCGCTGAATCGATGGAACCGGGAAAGCGGTATAAAATAAAATGCCAGAGCCATATACCCACATATTGATCATCGCAGATCTTGAAGGCAGCTCGGGCTGCTGGAGCTATAGTGCGTCCGCATTTTTGACCGACGAATGGTGTCAGGCCTGCCTTGAAATGAGCCGGGATCTAAACCGGGTTGTCAGTGGCCTTTTTGATGCCGGGGTAAAGACCATTACAATCAAGGATTTTCACCGCACCGGCTACAATATGTTCCCGGAGATGATCGATTCCCGGGCGACCCTGATATCCGGATACCGGCGGGGCCCCATTCCCGGTATCGGAAGTCCACAGGATGCTCAAGCGGTTATGTTTTTGGGAATGCATGCGGCTTCAGGATCCGATGGATTTCTGGCCCATACCTTAACCTCCCGTATCGCCCGCCTGGAGGTCAACCACCGATTGCTGGCTGAAATCGAGTTGTTTGCCGCGTCCCTGGCAGCGTGGAAAATCCGTCCGATCTTTTTTTCCGGCTGTCCGGTGGCCTGTGACCAGGCAGCCGCTGTCATTGAAAACATCAATTGCTTTCCAATTGATAAATCCCGGGGCCCTGAAAACTTTGATCCCGCTACCTGGCGGTCAGCCCTGGCACAGGCGGCGGTCAAATCCCTGGCCAATCATAAAACCATACCCTATGAACCGGCGGGACCGTTTAATGCAACCGTGACCCTGCGGGAAGGAAAAGCAGCGGCCGCCAGGCTGGCCCGCCGCTGGAAATTTGAGCAGGCCGGGGCGCAAATCCGAATCCATAGCGCCAATATGCAGCAACTGTATCTTGAGCTGATCAAGCTGTGCTACCTGACGCCGGCCATCGAAAAAATACTGCCCCTGGCGCTGGTGGCGTTTAATTTGAAAGGGCGCATTGGCATCATTCGAGCCCGAAGACGCTTAAAAA
>CBDUUO010000641.1:0-2294 GCA_965370395.1 uncultured bacterium | reverse complement strand
ATTGCTTCGCTGCGCTCGCAATGACAGCTTGGAAGACTTTTTACGAGTCTGTCAAGTATTGGTTTGTATTGTGGATAAACAGCTTTTTGGTTGTGCAAGAAAGGGGGTGAAACCGGTCTAAATAGACCTTTTAATCAATTTAAGGATGCGTGCCCTTTTTAATGGACCTGGCGTAGCATCCATCTAACGTTCCTAATTAAAGGAGGTGCATAATGAAAGGTAGACTTCTTACAATCGCGGCTTTGGCTTTGATCATGACATTTGGCTTTGCTTCCAGCGGACTTCAGGCTGCGGACTCGATTAGCGCTTACCTGGGGTTTTCCCGGGAGGTAAATGAAGCCTTGTCAAAGAGAATTCAGGAGAAAACCGGGATCGAAGTCAAGGGCATTACGCTGTCCTGGGGGGAAATCTGGGCCAGGCTGATGTCGGAGGCACCCAGGTTTAACGCGGATATGGTATTGTCTTTTGGTGCGGCGCAGGCCATCGACGGCACCAAAAAAGGCTACTATATTCCCTATAAATCACCGACCTGGGCGGACATCGATGCGGCCTTTAAATCTCCGGATGGCAGCTATTATGCGTTAGGTACTTTCTCATTTCTACTGATCGGCAACAAAGAAAAACTGGCCGAAAAAGGGTATGGGATGCCGATGAGCTGGAAGGAGCTTCTGGATCCAAAGTGGAAAGGACAGATTGTGGCTCCCTCACCGCGGACATCCGGCACAGCCTTCATGATCAACTACTCTTTTCTCCAACTTTACGGAGAAAAGGAGGGCTGGAAGTATCTCACAGCTCTGGATAACAACATGGCGCAGTATACCAAGAGCGGAAACGCTCCCACCGATCTCGTCGGCAGAGGCGAATTCCTGCTCGGAATTACGGCGGATGAAAACGTACTGAAAAGAATTAACGACGGCTATCCGATCCAGTGGGTGATCCCGGCAGAGGGCATCGGATACGAGGGCAACTACTGCGTAATCTTGAAGGGTACCAAGAAGCTCGACCTGAGTAAGAAAGTGATGGATTATTTAGGCACCAAAGATGCCAGTGAGTTTCTAGCTTCTATGGGCTATATTCCGCCCCGTCCGGGCATTCCCAGTGCGCTTTACGGAGCTGCAAAACCAAAATTCATCAAGCTTGACCACGATTGGGCGGTAAAGAATCGCAGCAAAATTATCAAAACCTGGAAAAGCAAGTTCATGATGAGAGAAACAGCCAAGGCCAAGAAAGTCGGTGACGAAAAGGAAAGAAAGGCCGCCGAAAAAGCAAAGAAACAATAAAAGCTGACAGGCTCTTAATAGTTATTTTTGCACCTTTTGTGGAAAAATATTTTCACAGAGCCGCACAACCTATTGGAACAATTAAATCCGAATATCGAATATCGAAATTCGAAACAATTTCGAATTACCAAAATTCAAATGACCAAAACAGGATCATGACTTGAGTGAAATTTAGTAGTAGTTTTGTTTTGGTTTTGGAACATTCGGATTTAGGATTTGTTTCGGCCAATTTAATTAAATCAGGCGTGCTTCGAATTTCGAATTTACCCGATAGGCTGAAGCGCAAGAGTCAAAAACCTGTCTGGTTTCGGCTTGTCCGGGTCTGGGATCACAGGAGGAATGAAAAGATGGCAGAGGCGGTAATGGACAGCCTTACCGGTAGAGGCATCTGGTATAAAGTTCGTTTATTTTTCAATGCCAATCTGGTGAATATTTTTGCCGGCGGTCTTTTTACCCTTCTTGCCATCTTCCTTCTTTACCCGATTATAAGCGTATTGGTGAAAAGTCTTTGGGGAGATGACGGCTTTACATTCGACTTTTATGTCGAGTTTTTCAGTTATAACTTTTACTACTGGTCACTTTTTAACACCCTTATTCTGGGCTTTTCTACGATGATCATATTGCTGATCGTCGGCTTCTGTTTTGCCTATTTGACGACGCGAGGCCCATTGTGGTTAAGAACACCGCTAAAAATTTGTGCCCTGCTCCCTCTGGCGGCTCCGCCTTATATCTTTTCCATTTCTTTGATTACCCTTTTTGGTAGAAACGGATTGATTAACAACTTATTGAACCTGGATTTTAACATTTACAGCTGGACGGGGGTTATATCGGCCCAAAGCCTGGCGTTTCTGCCGCTGTCATTTATGATGATCGAAAATGTCCTGAACTCCCTTAACCCCAGCCTGGAAGAAACGGCCAGCGACATGGGGGCAACTGAGGTTCGGATCGTTCGCTCCATCACCGTTCCTCTGGCCGCCCCCGGCCTATTAAAAGCAGCCCTGTTGGTCTTTGTGA
>CBDUUO010000640.1:0-2302 GCA_965370395.1 uncultured bacterium | reverse complement strand
CACAGCTTGGGTCGAATTTAAAAACGATCTGCTGCATGTTTTGCTAAAGTGTTTAATAATCTGACAAACTGCTTGACATGATTGCTATAATGATATAATTTTTACTTTATAAGATCTAAGGCATAGCCCACCAGATTGTGAGGACTTAATAATATTCTTCTAGTTTAAAATCACTGTACACTCATAAACCTGCTTAAAACCGAAATGGATCCAATCCATAAGCCTGCTGTGTAGGGACGCCTATATTTATTCAAATGCTCAACGTTTTCAGGTAGCAATACCGCCTAAATGGTTTCTCTCGAGGATAACCCCCCCTGCGCTTAGGTATAATGCTAAAGTGCTCGAAAGCGGTTATTAATAATCCTGCCGCCAGCGGCAGACAGAACCCACCTGAATACTAACTTAAAGGGAAAAAGCTTGATGAATATCGTAGAACTTAAAGAGAAAAAAATCAGCGAACTCAATCAGATGGCCAAACAGTATAAAATTGACGGTGCAGCCGGATTGCGCAAGCAGGAGCTGATGTTTGCCCTGCTGCAACACCAGATTGAAAAAAACGGGTTTATTTTCGGCGAAGGAACCCTGGAGATTTTGCCCGACGGATTTGGCTTTCTAAGATCACCGGATTCCAATTATTTGCCGGGGCCGGATGACATTTATGTGTCACCATCCCAGATTCGGCGCTTTAATCTAAGAACCGGCGATACGATTTCGGGCCAGATTCGCCAGCCCAAAGAATCCGAGCGTTATTTCGCCTTGCTGAAGGTAGAAGCCGTTAATTTTGAAGATCCGGAAGTCGCCCGCGACAAGATTCTGTTTGACAATCTTACACCGCTTTATCCGGATCGCAAAATCAGTCTGGAAACCGATTCTGAAAACTATTCCACCCGGATCATGGATATGATGATCCCTATGGGCTTTGGCCAGAGGGGCCTGATTGTTTCACCGCCTCGATCCGGTAAAACCATGCTGTTGCAAAGTATTGCCAACGCCATTATCATCAGCCACAAGGATGTGGTACCTTTTGTCCTGCTGATTGATGAGCGGCCGGAGGAGGTCACCGATATGCAGCGGACCGTGGCTGCGGAAGTCATCAGTTCAACCTTTGACGAGCCGGCAGAACGGCATGTTCAGGTAGCCGAGATGGTGATTGACAAGGCCAAGCGTCTGGTTGAACACAAAAAAGACGTGGTCATCCTGTTGGACAGTGTTACCCGGCTGGCCCGGGCTTACAATTCGGTGGTGCCGCCCAGCGGAAAGATACTATCCGGTGGCGTGGACTCCAATGCGCTGCAGCGCCCCAAACGGTTTTTTGGCGCCGCCAGAAATATTGAGGAGGGCGGCAGTCTAACCATAATTGCGACTGCCCTGGTCGATACGGGCAGCCGCATGGACGACGTTATTTTCGAGGAATTTAAAGGTACCGGCAATGCTGAGATTCAGCTAGATCGCCGCCTGGCGGATAAGCGTGTTTATCCTTCATTTGATATCAAGCGTTCCGGTACGCGCAAAGAAGAACTTCTGCTGAATGAGGAGACATTGAATCGGGTTTGGATATTGCGCAAGCTGCTGACATCGTTAAATTCAGTTGACAGCATGGAATTTTTGCTCGAAAAAATGAGCGGAACCAAAGACAACAAGGAATTTTTAAATTCAATGAATACTTAACAGAAGATGGGAACGGGGCCGTTGCACGATTATTACAACCGGGGAATGAAACCTAAGTCAATTTAGCTGAAAATAATTGTTGCCAACAGGAAACCATTTGTATATACAGCAACATTTTACGAGAGTTTTTAGGGGGCTGAGATAAAATGAAAACTGACATTCATCCAGAGTATCATGAAACCACCATTCGGTGTGCCTGTGGTAACGTCTTGGAGGTCGGATCCACCAAAGAGGGTATCCGGGTTGAAATATGCTCAAAATGCCATCCGTTTTTTACCGGCAAGCAAAAGCTGGTAGATACCGCCGGCCGCATCGAACGCTTCCGCAAAAAATATGAAAAATTTCAGCAAAAAAAAGAAAAGCCGAATTAGCAACCCCCGCCTGCAATGATGCGGCTAAGCTTACAGACACCCAAAAACCAGTGACCGAGGGCTTAACCGCATAAAAAGCACTTTCTGGCCTTACGATCATTCTACCAGACTCGTCCAGAGGCCGTTTCCCTCAAATACAATCTGCTGATCACGTAAGTACTACGGTTCATATTTAGAGTTTTAGCTGTGAATTCTTTGCATTTTATGAAAAAACATTTACGCCACCAAGACACAAAGACGCAAAGATGAATATTAACCAAAAA
>CBDUUO010000639.1:0-2303 GCA_965370395.1 uncultured bacterium | reverse complement strand
CAACTGGACTTAAATATACTGCATGACTTTTGTAATATATTTGTGGGACACAACAATAGAGGTTGCCCAATGTCAAAAGAAGTCATCGCACTTGAGGCGCGTTTGAAAAATTGTAAAAATGTACGCACACTGGGGGTGCGATCAAATTTTTCCGATTACAGCCCCCAGGAAGCCGAACTCATCCGCAAGGCAGACAAAATTTATTACCCGACGACTTTTTATGCAGACCTTTTCGACGCCATGGGCAAACTCACCTTTCCAAGCTACCACACCTATAAATGTGTTCAGGACAAAATTAAACAAACGGCTCTGTTCCAACTGCTCAATTTGCCACATCCGCGCACGCGGGTATTTTATGGAAATCGTCAGAAAAAATTGATTCCGGATCATTTCACGTTTCCATTCATTGCAAAAATCCCGCGAGGCTCTGCCATGGGAAGAGGTGTTTTTTTGATTCATAACGAAAAAGAACTTCGCAATTACCTGGAACAGGTGAGCCCGGCTTATATTCAGGAGTATCTGCCCCTTGATCGCGATATTCGGGTGGTGGTCATTGGCAGCCGCATCGTCCACGCCTACTGGCGCATTGCCCCGCCGAACGAATATCGCACCAATGTGGCTGTCGGCGGCCGAATCAGTCTGGAAACGGTCCCCGAAAAGGCCCGGGATCTGGCGCTGCAGGTCGCTCGTGCCTGCTGCTGGGATGACGTCGGGATTGATATCTGCGAGCACAACGGCCGCTTTTATGTTTTGGAAGCCAATATGAAATACGGCAAAGAGGGCTTCCGGAAAACCGGCCTTGATTATGATAAAATGATGGAATCCATGATCGAAAATGAAGAAATATAATAATGATATCCTGAATAGGGCCCGCGCCGTTCTGGATGAGCAGGAGGTGGAGCGATTGTCGCGCCTGGCGACCCTAAATTCAGATGCCGTGCGCCGCATGATTGAGGAGCGCGGGGATACCGACTATCGACAGAATTTTTCGATTGATGTCGATCGTATCTTACACGCCCATGCCTATGCGCGCTACATCGATAAAACTCAGGTGTTTTATCTGATTAAAAACGACCACATTACACACCGCGTTCTGCATGTGCAACTGGTTTCGAAAATTGCGCGGGCGATCGGTCGATATTTGAGCTTAAATGAAGACCTGATCGAAGCCATTGCCCTGGGACATGATATCGGGCACGCACCCTTCGGTCATGACGGTGAGCGCTATCTTTCCGAGCTGTGCGAAAATAACGTTATCGGTTCCTTTCAGCACAACGTGCAAAGCGTTCAATTTCTGGATAAAGTAGAACGCAAAGGTATTGGTTGGAACCTGTGTCTGCAAACCCTGGACGGTATTTTGTGTCATGACGGCGAGATTCACAATAAAATGCTTCAACCCAACGCCGACAAGAATTTCGACACTTTGGATCGAGAGCTGAAGACCAAAAAAAAAGATCCCCAGGCCAGCCTTATACCCATGACGCTGGAGGGTTGTGTGGTAAGAATGGCCGATACCATTGCGTACATTGGTCGCGACATTGAAGATGCCATCCGATTGAATCTGATTGACAGGGTCGATTTGCCACGAAAAAGCGTCAAAATTCTTGGAAACACCAACGGCACCATTGTCTTTAATCTGGTTACCGATATCATCCAGACCAGCTTTCAAAAACAATACGTGGCCTTCAGTTCTGACATATCTGATGCTTTAGAACGCTTAAAAAGATTTAATCTGGAACGCATCTATTTAAATCCCCAAATAAAAACGCAATCTTCGAATCTAAATAAACTCTTTGGCTTTCTTTTTGAAACATATCTTTCCGATATTAGAAGTAAAGATACCTCATCCGTCATTTTTAGCCGATTTCTCAACGGCATGTCACCGGTATACGCCGAAAGCCACCGTGCGCCTGAAATTGTGAGGGACTTTATCGCCGGAATGACAGATGAATATTTCCTGAGCCAATGCCCGGATTCGATGCGTCCTGAAATACAGCGGATGTAAACTGGACTATGGGTTATGGGTTCAAAGGTTCTGGGTTCAGGGTTCTTGCTTCTCGCTGCCGGGCACTGGCTAATAGCAATTCTCGGTGAAATTAAGCAAAAGATTGCTTCGTCGCTCACGCTAAGCGGGATCCCGCAACGAGAGTCTTTGAGCAAACGAAACTTCAAAAGAAATAATCCGCAGATTACACAGATTACACAGATTACAATAGGCTAAAAACGTTACTTTAGTACGCAGTTTCTAAATGAATTTAATTGCTTTTTCTCTGTGCTTTCTACTGAGCTCTGTGTGAATGAAA
>CBDUUO010000638.1:0-2304 GCA_965370395.1 uncultured bacterium | reverse complement strand
GCTGAGAGCCCTTTTATTATTGTATTATTTTTTTATATAAAACTATAATAATTTTTATATTTAATTCTTACATTATTTATATCTTAGCGATACCCGTAAAAATCCTTAAACCATTCCACAAAACGCTCAACACCGACTTCGATCGGTGTTGCGGGTTTAAACCCGGCATTTTTCATTAAATCATCCACGTCCGCATAGGTCGCAACCACATCCCCCGGCTGCAGGTCCATAAACTCTTTCTTTGCCGGCTTGCCTAAAGCGGCTTCAACAACTTCAATGAATTTAAGGAGCTCCACCGGATTATTGTTGCCGATGTTATAGATTTTGTAAGGCGCAGAAGATGTGCCCGGATCCGGCGCATCTCCGCTCCAGTCCGGATTGGCCTCCGGGAGCCTGCCCATCACCCTGACCACGCCTTCGATGATATCGTCGATATAGGTAAAATCCCTTTGCATTTTACCATGGTTAAAAACTTTAATCGGTTTATCTTCTAATATGGCCCGCGTGAAAAGAAAAAGGGCCATATCCGGGCGCCCCCATGGGCCGTAAACAGTAAAAAATCTCAGGCCGGTACAGGGAAGCTGATAGAGATGGCTGTAAGTGTGGGCCATGAGTTCATTGGCCTTTTTGGTTGCCGCATAAAGCGATACCGGATGATCCACATTGTGATGCACTGAAAAAGGCATCGCCGTGTTGGCACCGTAAACCGAGCTGGACGATGCAAATACAAAATGCTTGACTGCATGGTGCCGGCAGCATTCCAGAAGATTGACGAAACCAACCAGGTTGGAATCAACGTAGGCATGGGGGTTCTCAATCGAGTATCTGACCCCTGCCTGAGCGGCCATATTCACCACCACATCAAACCCCTTCTGAGCAAAGAGATCTTCCAGCGGTTTGCGGCTGGACAGGTCTATTTTTATAAATGTAAAATCCGCTTCTTTTTTAAGGCCTTCAAGACGGGCCTCTTTAAGTGCGACTTCATAATACGGGTTTACATTGTCAAGGCCCACGACCTGACAACCGTCATCCAACAGCCGTTTGGCCAGATGAAATCCTATAAAACCGGCCGCACCGGTGACAAGTACCTTCTTGTATTTGAGTTGCATTTATAACTCCATTTTTCAGAGTTCAGGGTTCAGAGGTTCAAGGGTCAAGGATTGTTAAATTAGTTTTATTTGTCTTATTGGTTGAATTGGTTGGTTTAAACCGAACCAATTGAACGAATTAAACCAATCAAACCAATATAACGTGTGCTTCGACACCTGAAACCTATTTTTTTGACTTCCGACTTTTGCGATACCATTCAAAGGTCGATTCAAGTCCCTTTTCAAAGGAAACCTCGCACTCAAAATCCAGAAGTTCTTTTGCCGTCTCCATGCCGGCTAAAGATTCGACGATATCTCCCGGCCTTTTGCTCGCATACCGCGGATCGAGGCTCCGGCCGGACAAAGTACAGATCGCCTGCCAGAGCTGATTGATACGAACCCCCCGGCCCGAACCGATATTCATTACCTGACCGCTGGCGTTCTTGGCAGTTGCTGCCAGTAAATTGGCTTTGACAACATCTCCGACATAGATAAAGTCTCTGCTTTGGTTTCCATCACCGTAAATGACAGCTGGATCATTAAGCAGCGCTTTTGTCATAAAAATGGAAATCACACCGGAATATGGAGAGGAAGGGTCCTGCCTGGGACCGTAAACATTGAAATAACGCAACACGGCTGTCTCGATGCCATAAAGATCATAAAATACTTTGGCATAATATTCTGCAGCCAGCTTTTGAGCCGCATACGGACTCAAGGGTTTGGGCGCCATGTTTTCCCGTTTGGGCAGACGGGGGTCATCTCCGTAAACCGCACAGGAACTGGAAAAAACGACCCGTTTCACTTTTTTTTGGCGCGCGGCGTCAAGTACAAACAAGGTGCCCATATCATTCACAGCGGCAGAGTCAACCGGGTTTTCAACGGTCTGGGGGACGGAAACCACTGCGGCTAGATGAAAAACAACCTCACAATTCTCTAAAGCGGCTTCCAGCATTTGTCGGTTGCGGATATCCTCCTGAAAAAAGGAAAATTGTCCTTCCAAATGCTTCAGATTGGCGGTGTTGCCGGATGACAGATTATCCAATACAGCCACCTTACACCCGGCTGACACCAGCGCCTCAACCAGATGCGATCCAATAAACCCGGCTCCACCGGTTACCAGCGCACTTTTAAACGGCAGTTTCATAAGCTTCTATGTTATTCACCTAACCCGGACGAGCCGGTTGGAGCGAAGCGGAAATCCCGGCTTATCGGGGAA
>CBDUUO010000637.1:0-2315 GCA_965370395.1 uncultured bacterium | reverse complement strand
ATGATAATTTTGGTTAATCTAAACGGATGCATTTTATGATATCCCGCTTATTACTGGCCCAGGATGCTTTTTAACACCCCCTTGGCGGTCTCCTCAAGATTTTTTTTATCTAATTTTTGTTCGTCTTGCCCGGATCCCAGGATGATTTCCTCCAACTGTTTTTTGGCCATGCCGGCCAGATCCGGCACAAATTTAGGCTTGGAAAAAGTGCCGGAAACCAGCACCGGCACCATGAGTCCCGATCGCTGGTCCGTGTCACCCTGTCCTTTAATGGTAGCGACCACTTTGGGTTCCACCCGAAAGTCCAGGGTTTCTTTGACCAGATTGGCATCTCCGGCTGCAATGACGCGAATAAGCGGAGATTTCAGGCTCGTTTGGGGGGTATGAACAACGCCCTGTTTGATGCTGAAAGGGGCATTTAATTCTGCAAAATCGGTTCGCGGACGTTGCGCAGGCTTCTGTTCCAAACCAAAGGCAGCTTTAACATTACGGATCATTCCAGCCAGATCAATCCCGATGATGGCACCATCGTTGAATCGAACCTGCCCGTTGCCGTTTAAGGTTTTCTTTATCATGGCGGCGTCATCGCCAGACATGGACAGTTTAAGCTGGGCATTGGTGACGCCTTCTAATATGTCTTTTTCTAAAACATCTCTAAGCAACGGTCCGGCCTGAATATTCTCAACGTTAAGGTTTACGCTGCTTCTGGGCGTATTCGTCTGCACATTAAAATTTCCAATGCCGGAAACATTCCCCTGGTACATATTTAATTTTAAGGGGTCAAGATTGAATATTCCGTTTTTGGCTTTGATTTGAAGAAGCAGATCCTGAATTTTGACTTTATGGGCAACAAGCTGTCCAATCTGAATGCGGCCATCTAAAATGAGTTTTCGCAGGGGTTCGTAATCGGCGGCTTTCTTTTGGGTCGGTTTTTCGGTCGCCGGCTGCTGCTCTGATTTGGGGGGCAAATAGCGGTCCAAATTGATCTGGTCCAGATTTAAATCAAATGCCAGATTGGGCCTTGAAAATTCAGAGACGTTTAGCGAAAAATTAAGCGTTGTATCGTCGAAACTCAGAATTCCATTCGTTACGGCGATCTTAGATGAATCCCCTTTGAGATTCACCTTGAGCGCTACTCGATCCAAAGCCTTAGGATCGGAAGTAGCGACGGGGAACTTCTGGTCCAAGGCTGCCATTAATTTGCGCGGGGAAAACTCTTTGATCTCGACTGCCATATCGAAGCCGGGGTTTGAACCGGGGTTCTTTACGTTACCATTGAGTTGCAGGATCAGCTGCTTGAGGGCTTTGATATCAAGATCCAATGGAATCGTTGCTTGCTTAAAATCTTTGCCGACCGGTCCCACCGTGCCGTCGATGGACAATGGCTGATTGTCCAGAAGTGCCGAAAATGAAAGTTTGACCGGTCGCTCCAGGGAAACGTCTTGTAAGTTTAAATTAACCGCTGTGATTTTTTTGTGCACACCGACGGTGTGGTCGATCCAATCAAGCGATCCATTTTTGATTGAAAAATCGCCAACCGTCAAATCCTTGATGGGCAATCCGGTTTCCGCGGCCGTTGAAGGGGACTTTCCCATCGGTTTTTCCGTCGCTGATTTGCCTTTAGCCATATCCGGCTGCGACCAGTTAACACGACCGTCTTTGTTTTTGACCAGAACAATATGAGGCTCGTTCAATATGAACCGCTTGATCTGGATATCTTTGGAAATGAGCGGCAGCAGCTTTACCCTGACTTCAAAGGATTTGACCGTAACAAAATCCTTCTCCGCAAATTCCGCTGTATTTCCCAGTTGCAAATTGGAAAGCGAAACACCGGCCCACGGAAAAAAGGATAAGCTCAGGTCATCGCCGACCGCAAAGGGCCTACCGGTTTTTTCGGATATGAATTTTTCCACTTCGGGTTTGTAGTCTTGAATGTCGATAAAAGCCGGGGCAATTAGCAGCCCGGCGATGACAATCACCACCAGGCTAACACAGATAATCAGCCCCCATTTGATTGCCTTGTTCATTATTTGCCTCCTTTATCAGGGTGAGAGGAAATTTTGCTTTAGCTAACCTATTCACCATATTACAGAGTGTCAAGATGGTGTTCGCTGCATTGATCCACAACGCCGCCCTGCTGGGCACTCAGACGTATTTTTGAGATGGGTTCTATAGTCGTTGTCAAAAAAACGTTCTGGTATTTAAACGTTTTTTTCTACAACCGTACAATCGCTTATACCGCAATTCCGTAATTCGGAACATTAATATGGAAAGCGGTATAAATTAATCTACAGCCAAAAAACGTTTAACCATAC
>CBDUUO010000636.1:0-2319 GCA_965370395.1 uncultured bacterium | reverse complement strand
AACCCTGAACGAGGAACACCATGCCAACGTTTTCATACCAGGCCATTACCGAAACCGGCACCACTATCTCCGGTGAGATTGAAGCCGAATCCCTGGAGAGTGCCAACAGCATACTGGCATCCCAGGGGTATATTCCGACCCGGGTAAAGGCAGCGCAACCGGGTCTGAGCGGTTTGCAGATGTCCACAATCCGGGAACTGCTGGCACCGATAAAGGCTCCTGAACTGATACTTTTCACCAAGCAGTTCAAAACCATGTTCAGCGCCGGGGTTGCCATGATCAGTATGCTGGAAATCCTGGAATCGCAGACGGAAAACCCCAAGCTGCGCCGCATTCTGGGCCAAATGCACCAGGATATAAAAGAAGGCGCCAGTCTGCACGAAGCATTCAGCAGACACCCCAAGGTGTTTTCACCGTTGTACTGCAGCATGATCCGGGCGGGAGAAACCAGTGGAGCGCTGCCCGAAGTGCTTGACCGCCTGACATACATTATCGAACATGAACACAAAGTTAAATCCGATATCAAATCGGCGATGACGTATCCCATGATCGTGGTGGTATTTCTGTTTTCGGCGTTTCTGATCCTGATTACCCAGGTGATCCCCAAGTTTGTTAACATTTTTAAAAACGCCGGATTGGACCTGCCCCTGCCGACCCAAATCTGCATTTTCATATATGAATTTTTGTCCAGTTACTGGTATCTCATTATAGGCGCCGTGGTAGTCGCCGGGGTGTTTCTGTTTTACTACTTAAAAACCGAACAGGGCAAGTATGTCCGCGATGCGTTTTTGATGCGGGTCCCGCTCATCGGGCCTTTGTTTATCAAAAGTGCGGTATCGCGCTTTGCCAGTATTTTTTCAATTCTGCAATCCAGCGGCGTGGATGTGCTGGATTCGATGGATATATTATCCGAAACCATCGGTAACGTTGCCATCGGCCGTGAACTCGAGGGGATTAAAGACCGCCTTGCAGAAGGACGGGGCATCGCGGGACCCCTGAGCGAATCCAGTTATTTCACGCCGATGCTCATTAATATGGTGGCCATCGGGGAAGAATCGGGCAACCTGGAAAACATGCTGCAGGATGTGGCCGCCCACTACGACACCGAAGTGGAATATTCAATGAAAAAGCTGTCTGAGGCGATCGGCCCGCTGCTGACGATAGGGCTGGCAGTCGTGGTCGGCTTTTTTGCCCTGGCGATATTTTTGCCGATGTGGGACCTCACGTTGATGGCGAAGTAAGGGTTCAGGGTTCTGGGTTCAAAGGTTCAGGGTTAAGAGGTTCAAGGTTTAGAGGTTCAAGGGTTCAGGGTTAAACCAAGTGTTATATTTGTCCAATTGGTTTAATTGGTTAAATTAGTTGATCAACTGAACCAATCGAACCAATTGAACTAATGAAACAGGCCTTTAGACCTTTTGCCTTGAACCTCTGAACCCTGAACCCCGAACCCTGAACCCGAAAACGAAATGCGACATTCACGGTTTTACATAAGCCTCTATATCATTATTCCGTTTATTATCACCGGATTGACCATTCTGGCGGCCATCCTTTCCTTCCGGCTGACCAAATACAGTCTTGCGCATGGATCCGAGGCCGCCCAGCCCGTTTTCTGGTTTATTCTTGTGATCAGTATCATCGCATTTGCTACCGGATTCATGCTGGTCCGTTTTATGTTAAGACCCGTTGAACGCTTTGTCGAAAAAGCGCGCAAACTGGCCTCGATTTCAGGTGACAAGGCCGACACCGGCAAAGACTGGTCGATTGATAAAATTGAACAATTTACCAGCGTGTTTGACCGGGTCACCTCGGTCCTCAGCCGTATCGACGCCCGGCATTTCTTTCCGGATATCATCGGTGAAAGCCTTGCCATGCGGGGCTTTCTGGGCCTGATAAAAAAAGTTGCCCCCACCGATTCCACGGTTCTCATTCTTGGAGAAAGCGGTACCGGCAAGGAGCTGGTTGCCACCAGCATCTTTGAAAACAGTGACCGCAAAAATAAACCCTTCATCAAGCTGAATTGTGCGGCTATCCCCGAAGAACTGCTGGAAAGCGAATTATTCGGTCATGAAAAAGGCGCCTTTACCGGTGCAACCAAATTCAAACCCGGCAAATTTGATATGGCGCACCAGGGAACCCTATTTTTGGATGAAATCGGCGACATGCCTTTGAGTCTGCAATCCAAGATTTTACGGGTCATCCAGGAGAAAGAGTTTTACCGGGTCGGCGGCAGCCGCACCATTAAGGTTGATGTCCGTTTTATTGCCTCCACCAATCAGAATCTTGAAAAAATGGTCCAGGAAGGAAGCTTTAGAGAAGATC
>CBDUUO010000635.1:0-2322 GCA_965370395.1 uncultured bacterium | reverse complement strand
ACCGATATCCCCCAGAAAACAGAGGGCTTTTTCCTGAAAGGATCCAACTCGCTGGATTGGGGAATGAAAAACAGATTGGCCAGGATCTTTAACCCGCAATCCGGCCGCACGGTTATGCTGGCCATCGATCACGGATATTTTCAGGGACCCACGACGGG
This sequence comes from uncultured bacterium, assembly GCA_965370395.1. Lineage (GTDB taxonomy): Bacteria > Desulfobacterota > Desulfobacteria > Desulfobacterales > JAHEIW01 > JAHEIW01. Next base: position 2,164 of record CBDUUO010000635.1, on the reverse strand, counting down.
ACTTGAGCGGATTGACGTCAATATTCTTCCTATCGTGCCCTACGCAGACACGTTAATGCTCACCAGGGGTATCCTCAGAAGTATTGTCCCGGCGTCCACCCAAAAACCGATCGTTCTCAGAGTGTCAGGCGGCAGCAGTATCCTAAAAGAACTCTCCAACGAGGATATTGCCGTGGACATCGAGGAATCGATCCGTCTGAATGTCTGTGCCATGGCCGTCCAGGTATTCATCGGCGGTGAATATGAAAGACAATCGATTATCAACATGACAAAGATGGTGGATATTGGCACCCGCTATGGAATCCCCACGCTTGCCGTGACGGCGGTGGGTACGGACATGGCCCGTGATGCGCGCTATTTCAGGCTGGCAACCCGGATTTGCGCGGAACTGGGCGCCCATTACATCAAAACCTATTATGTGGAAAAAGACTTTGAAACCGTGTGTGCCTCCTGCCCGGTGCCGATTGTGATGGCCGGCGGCAAGAAAATGCCGGAGTTGGATGCGCTGACCATGGCCTACAACGCGGTGCAGCAAGGGGCCAGCGGTGTGGACATGGGACGCAATATCTTTCAATCCGATTCTCCGATTGCGATGCTGCAGGCTGTCCGGGCGGTGGTCCACGATAACGAGATGCCGCAAAAGGCATTGGACCTTTACCAAACGCTAAAAAACCAGTCATGAAAGTTTCCGTCTGGTACAACAACGAAGATATTCGAATCGAAGAAGTGCCGAAGCCGAAACCCGGCCACAAAGAGATACTGATCAAAGTTCTCGCATGCGGCATCTGCGGCAGTGATATTGTTGAATGGTATCGGCTGCCAAGAGCTCCCCTGGTGCAGGGGCATGAAATTGGCGCCGAAGTCGTTGAAATCGGGAAAGCGGTAACGAAATACCGGCCCGGAGACCGGGTATTTGTGGCACCCAAAGTGCCGTGTATGAAATGTGATTACTGTAAAAGCGGCCACTATCCGGTGTGTTCTAATGTCAAAGAAAGACTGCCCGGCGGCTTTGCAGAGTATGTTCTGGTTCCGGAATCCCTGGTAGAAAACGGAACTTATCTCCTGCCGGATAATATCACATATGATCAAAGTACCTTTATCGAACCGCTGGCATGTGTTGTTAGAGCTCAGCAGCTTGCCGGCGTGCGCAGGAACCAGACGGTCATGGTGATGGGAAGCGGCATGTCCGGGTTGCTGCATGTGAAGCTTGCCAAAACCAAACATTGCCGGGTGATCGCCACTGACATCAACCGAAAAAGGCTGGAGTTTGCCGAAAAAATGGGTGCGGATATGACACTGGACGCCGCTGAAAATGTTCCGGAGCGATTGGTCGCTGAAAACATTGGAACGGCCGACGTTGTCATCCTGTGCACTTCAGCAATTGCTGCAGTTGATCAGGCATGGAAGTGCGTGGATAAAGGCGGCGTCATCGTTTTTTTCGCAGTACCGCATCCCGATGAAAAAATCACCATACCGATAAATGATTTCTGGACCCGGGAGACGAAGATAATGACTTCCTATTACTGCGGTCCTCCGGATATTGATGCCGCCATAAACCTGATAGAAACAGAAACAATAAAAGTAGACGATATGATTACCCGGCGGCTTGCTTTAGCGGATATCGCCAAGGGTTTTCAGATGGTAGTGGAGGGAAAAGAGTCTCTCAAAGTAATTATCAAGCCCCATCTTTGATTTTGGATTTTAGAATGCGGATTGCGGATTTGGCAATTTGAAAAGGGAAAAAATAGTTGGAGTCACAAAGAGAGGTGTCAATGATATTGCGACATATAGCACTTACCTGCAGTTCTGAGAATAATGCAGATGGGTTTTACAAAAACCTGTTAGATTTGGAAAAGTCAAAACCAAAAATCTTAGCGAAGCCTCTTTCTAAAGCCATTTTCAATGTTGACTCCGATTTGCTGATAATCAACTACCGGGGCGAACAGGTTCATTTTGAGATTTTCATTATCGGCCAATCCGTGAACCGTCTTAAACGAATCGGGCATGTCTGCCTGGAAGTTGAAGATCTGAATGCGTTCTTGAATAAATGTCACCACCTGGAAATTGAGGTTACTCATATCCCCAAAGGGGACAGGACCCTGACGTTTATTCGGGATTATGATGGTAATCTGTTTGAGATCAAATAATGAACATCCACTTATAG
>CBDUUO010000634.1:0-2324 GCA_965370395.1 uncultured bacterium | reverse complement strand
GTTCACTCAGTCCTGATTTTCCTTTCTGGGAAAGCAGATGCCGGACTGTTCGTCCCATCCGATCTCAATTTTATCAGCCTTTTGGATGTAGTCGAATTGCCGGGTTTGCGGCAAGGCAATCAGCAATTCGGTATCCGCATCAAGCGGATGGGCCAGCAGCCGGCTGTTGGCACCGTCAAAAAGAATATCCTTGACGATTACCTCAAACCGATTCAGATCGGTTAGGCTCGGATCCGGTTGAATCAGCATGGCTTCCGGTCGCAGAAAAAGATCCACCTCAGCTCCTGCCGGCATTTTTCCTGGAACCTTTGTGCGAAATACCGGCCCTTCCGTGGTTTCAACTTCAGCGCGGGTATCGTCAGATTGGCGAATCCGACCGGACCACGCATTGTTATCTCCAACAAATTGAGCGACAAAAGGTGTTTGCGGGTCGCTATACAAATTCTGGGGGGTGTCGATTTGTTCATACACCCCTTTGTTCATCACCGCCACATGATCGGACATCACCAGGGCTTCGGATTGGTCATGGGTGATATAAACGAATGTCGTGCCGACTTTGGCCTGCAGTTTTTTCAATTCGACCTTCATCTGTTCCCGTAGTTTCAGGTCCAGGGCACCCAAGGGCTCATCTAACAGCAAAACAGTCGGCTCCAGTACCAGGCACCTGGCGATTGCCACACGCTGTTTCTGACCGCCTGAGAGTTGATCAACTTTTTTATCCCCAAATCCGATCATCTCCACCCGTTCTAAAATGGTGGTTACTTTTTCGTTAATTACCGCTTTACTATCGCCGCGCCTCTTTAAACCAAATGCAATATTCTCCGCGACGTTCATCATCGGGAAGAGGGCCAGATGTTGAAATATCAGGTTCACGGGTCGTTTATTCGGGGGAATGCCGAGCATACTTTGACCCCGAATCTCAATGCTGCCTTCCGTCGGCTCGGTAAGGCCGGCAATCATGCGAAGCAAGGTGGTTTTCCCGCAACCCGATGGGCCGAGAATAGAAAAAAACTGACCATCCGGAACCTCAAACGATACATTGTCCACCGCTATAAAGTCTTTAAACTTTTTGGTGACATTTCGAACCGCTAGATCAATCTGCATAAGTATCTCAGGGTAAATGGCTATTTTCGTTAATAGAAGATAGGGGGCTTTCCAGCAGGTACCAGAAAAGCCCCCTATTTCAGATTCTTGCTATAGTGATTAAATTAGCTCTTCCGGATGTTTATTTGGCAGCTTTGACCTTATCCAGAATCTTGCCTTCAATAGCTTCCAGCTTTGCCGGTACAGGTGGATACCATTTGATATTGTCGATGGCAGCCTGTGGGAAGCTACGCTGGAAATTTCCGCGTATGTCGACATTCGTCAACTGGATTGAGCCATTGGAGGCCGTCCCATATTTTTCCTGATTCGTAAATGCGGCAGCATTTTCCGGACGCAACATGAAGTTAATCCATTTATAGGCCGCATCCACATTTTTGGCTTTGGCAGGAATGGCAAAGGTATCAATCCACCCCAGCGCCCCGCTTTTCGGAGCTAAAAAGTCAATATCAGCATTATCCACGTGCAATTTCCAGCCACCATTATCCCAGGCCATTGCGAGATACACCTCTTCAGATCGCATGGATTGCAATAAGGCATCCCCATTGGTATAATAATTTTTAACAATACCTTTGCCGTCAATCATGGCCTGACCGACTTTGTCCATTAACGCCTGGTAAGCATTCACGTCACTATATTTGGCGAATGGATCATCTCCCATGGCGAATGCTAATGCAATCAACGTCGGCCGCTTCAGGCGATAGCTGACTCGGCCTTTGTACTTTTCGTTGAGCAAATCCGAGTAGTCCTTCGCATCAGCGGCAAATTTACGATTCACAATTAAACCGGATGTTCCCCAGCAAAACGGCACAGCGTGAGGCTTAACGTTTACCATGGTGTTTAACTTTACGGCCTCCAACATAGAAGAAATAATTTGCTCGGTTTTTATTTTGGACAGATCAATGGGCTGGTAAATTTGAAACTTTTCCTGAACCGAAGAGATGCGGTCCTGGCTGGGTTGCGCCAGATCAAAACCGGCCCCGCGAGTTGCCCGCAGCTTAGCAATCATTTCCTCATTACTGGAATAAGTCACCTTAACGGTTATGCCGGTTTCCTTTTGAAACTTTTCAACCAGATTTTTGGGCGCATAGCCTTTCCAGGTCAGCAAAGAAAGCGTTTCGGCTGCATATGCACTGCCTATGACAGCAACCAGAAAAGCAGAAACCAAGCAAAGCGTAAATATTGTCTTTTTCATGATAATTGTCCTCCTTTCCTTTCAATAA
>CBDUUO010000633.1:0-2325 GCA_965370395.1 uncultured bacterium | reverse complement strand
AATCTGCGGAAATCGGCGTAATCTGCGGATAAATAAGTACTTTTCAAGGATGAGGTAAAATCAATGTCTGATGAAATCCGTATAAATTATGAAAACGGTGAAAAGGGCAGGGTATTGGCAACTTACAATCAACATCTCCCTTCAACCGAACTGCGGGGGGCAATTCCCGGGTGGGAGGATGGCGAAGAGATTCATCTGCGCGATTATCTGGACGTTGTTATCCGCCGTAAATGGTTGATTATCTGTATCCTGGCTTTAAGCTTTATTACCACCCTGATTTTTACCCTGAGTTCCACCAAGATCTATAAGGCTACCACCACCATCGAGGTCACCCAGGCAACACCGCAGGTGACCAAGTTTGAGGCGGTCGTGGCAGCCGAAGTCAAAGCGCGCGAGTTTTACGAAACGCAGGTGGCGTTGCTTCGCAGCCAGGCATTGATCGGAAGGGTCATCGAAAAATTAAACCTGATGACCAACCCGATTGTGGTTGAAACCGTTTTCGGCGACGGCAATCCGGGTATCGGCTCCAGGATCAAGGAATTAATTAAATCATTTTTACCCAAAGACAAAGAAATGGCCAGCCAGGCCCTGCTTACTGAAGAAACCCTGAGGAGCCACGCCCTGTATGAGTATGTCAGCGCTAACCTGGAGGCCGAGCCCAGCCGAAAGTCCATGCTGATCAATGTTTCCTTTACCTCGCCGAGCCGCAAACTGTCCCAGAAGTTCGTCAACACCCTGGCGCAGGAATTTATTGCCTGGAAGATGGACCAGAAGCTGGAAGCCTCTCAGATTGCGCGGGATTTTCTGATGAAGCAGATCGACCGCGCCAAAATCAGTCTTGAAAAGGCCGAGGAGGAACTCAACCATTTTGCCAAGCAGGCCGGAATTGTTTCCCTGGATGCGCGGCTGAACAGCATTTACCGTCAGCTCGAAGAGCTGAACTCATCTCTGGCAGCGGCCGAATCCGATCTGATCGGCAAGAACGCCGTGTACCGGCAGGCGGTCAAAGATGGGCCTTCCTATCTGCCCCAGGTTCTGGCAAGCCCGGTGATTGCCAGCTTAAAAGACCAATATGCCCAGCTGCGATCCGAGTTTGAAGATCTGACGACCACCTTTCATGCAGGATACCCCAAGGTGAAAAATCTCGAAGCCCGGATGCTGACCATTGCCGGCCGAATTAAAACCGAAGAAGAAAAAATATTTCAGTCCATTAAAAACGAATACCAGACGGCCATACATAAAGCTGAGGCCATGCAGGCCCGGGTTGACAGACAGAAACAGCTGGCCATGGATCTGAATGAACGCGCCACGCAATACACGATCATGTCCAGAGAAGTGGGCACCAACAAGGCCATCTACCAGAGCCTGCTGCAACGCGTCAAAGAGATCGAATCCATGGTCGGGGTATCCTCCAGCAATATCCACATCATCGATCGCGCTTTACTGCCTATTTTTCCATTTAAGCCCAAGGTCAAGCTGAATCTGCTGCTGGCGATCGTGGTGGGGTTTTTGGCCGGACTGGGTTGTGCGTTTCTGGTTGAATATTTTGCCGACACGATCACCAACCCGGACCAGATTGCGGATCGTTTTCAGATCCCGATCTTAGGCGTGGTGCCGCTGACCAAATCCAATGATCACCCCCTTGAAAAAATCTTTATCTCAGATCCCCGCGCGCCGCTGTCCGAAGCCATACGGACTTCTAAAGTGTCGATTCAGCTTTCCGGAGCCGATACAAACTCGAAAAGCTTTTTGATTACCAGCACCACCCCGGCCGAAGGTAAAACCACCCTGGCTGTCAATCTGGCCATGAGTTTTGCGGTGGCCGGCGAGAAGGTTGTCTTAATCGATTCTGATTTGCGCAAGCCGCGGATACACAAGATTTTCGGGATCAAAAACGGCGGTAACGGTCACGGGCTGTCAAGTTTTCTGGCCGGTGTCAGCGATAGAATGAATTTGTGCCGGACTGAAACCGAGAATCTTAGAATTATTCCCTCCGGGCCCATCCCGCCCAATCCGGTTGAACTGCTGGCCTCTAAACGCTTTAAAAAATTGCTGGATAAACTTTCCGAAAAATATGACCGGATTATTTTAGATGGTCCGCCGCATCACGGCTTTGCCGATATCCTGGTGTTGTCCCAGCAAGTCGGGGGCATCGTGCTGGTCAGCAGTATTGGAGAAACCAGCCTCGAGGGGCTGCGGCACTTCAAAAAGGGCATCAGCAACGTCAACGGCGTGATTCTCGGCTGTATTGTCAACAAGGTCAACACCGCCAAACGATACGGTTATCGATCCTATTATAAATACTATCAGGCGTATGATTATCAG
>CBDUUO010000632.1:0-2325 GCA_965370395.1 uncultured bacterium | reverse complement strand
ATTTCCATAATAAACGGAAGTATAACTGGCCGGCGTCCGATGGTAAAGAAAAAATATTGCCGCAACGCGGTTTTAATCTTTGAGCGGATTTTATCCACCCGATTGGCAACCTCCGGCGCCACCTCTTCTACAATCTCCAAAACCACACATTGGGCATCCTCCAGCAGGTAACCGCTTTCAGTTTCAAAGACAAACCCCCGGGAAACAATCTCGGGTCCGAAGACAACCACACCGGTTTCTTCATCAAACGCCATCGTCACGGCAACCAAGCCCTCTTCTGACAGCACCCGACGTTCTTTTAAAACGCTGCGGCCGACGTCGCCGACACCCTTACCATCGATGAGCACCCGGCCGGTGGGAATCCGCCCATTAACCCGGCCGCCTTTTTTATCAAATTCGATAATCTGTCCGTTCTCCGCCAGTAATATGTTTTCTTGCGGGATACCCACTTCTTTGGCCAGCCGTGAATGTAGAATGAGATGCCGGTATTCCCCATGGATCGGGATAAAGTACCGGGGCTGGGTCAATTTAATCATCAGTTTCAGTTCTTCCCGGAATGCATGGCCGGATACATGAATATCGGATATTTTCTCGTAGATAACGTCAGCGCCCTTGCGGTACAAATTATTAATAATCTTGGCAATCGCCTTTTCATTGCCGGGAATGAATTTAGAGGATAGCACCACCGTATCCCCTTTTTTTATTTTTATTTGCTTGTGGGTACCGGCTGACATTCGCGCCAGGGCGGACATCGGTTCGCCCTGGGTGCCGGTGGTAATGATGACGATTTCTTCATCATCATGGTCGGCGACCTCATCAATTTGGATGATCTGGTTATCGGTGGTGTCCAGGTATCCCAGATCCCTTGCAATACCAACACTGTCTTCAATGCTTTTGCCGTTAAATACGATCTTTTTACCGTTCGTTTTGGCAATATCCAGGATGACCTGGATGCGGGCCACATTGGAAGCAAACAGGGCCACAATGACACGGCCGCTACTTCCGGTTATGAGCCGCATCAGGGTCTCACAGATCTCTTTGTCGGAAATCGGGTACCCTTCCCGTTCTACATTGGTGGAATCGGACAACAGAGCCAAAACCCCCTCTTCACCGAATTTGGCAAATTTGTTCACATCCGTCGGCATTCCATCAACGGATCCATATCCGATTTTAAAATCGCCGGTATGAATAATTCTTCCCAATGGGCTCTGAATGGCAATCCCCACACCGTCTAAAACACTGTGGCCCACCCGTATAAACTCCAGGACAAAGGGGCCCAATTTCAACGTTTCATCCGGCAATATTGAGTGTAAGTCCGTTGAACCCATGAGCCCATACTCTTCCATTTTTTGCCGGACCAGCCCCAGCGTAAAGGGTGTACCGAAAACCGGTGTTTTGATCTCCTTTAGCAAGTACGGCAGAGCGCCAATATGGTCTTCATGCGCATGCGTTAAAACGATGCCCGCCACGCTGGATCGGTTCTGGCGCAAATAGTCCATGTCCGGGATGACAAAATCCACGCCCAGCATATAATCTTCGGGAAACATCAACCCGGCATCGATCACAAAAAGCGTACCCCCGTATTCGAATACCATCATATTCAGACCTATTTCTCCAAGGCCGCCTAAAGGGATAATTTTTAGCATCCGCTTTCATCCATTTTGCTGGTTTCAAAATTGTCGCATATGACGCGACGAACGCTTCCCATTAGCGCTTCTTTCGTCTCACGGGTGTAAGTCGAGGTATCGATCGGCTTGTGGATAACCATGCTGACATGGCCCGGATAGATCCGAAACTTGCCCTTGGGCATTATCGCGCGTGTGCCCGTTATTACAACCGGAACAATCGGAACCCCGGCATCAATCGCCAGGACAAACCCCCCTTTTTTGAAAGGCCGGATTTTACCGTCCCGGCTGCGGGTGCCTTCCGGGAAAATAAGCACCGATACGCCGCTTTTAATCTTGTTTGCCGCCACATCAAGACTCTTAAAAGCCGATTCGCGATCATATCGGTCAATACTGATATAACCGGCCTTGCGCATGGCGCGCCCAAAAATTGGAATTTTAAAAAGTTCCACTTTGGCCAGCCATCGAAACTGAACCGTAAGATGTCCCAGCAGAACCGGTATGTCAAAATTACTCTGGTGGTTGGCCATATAAATATAAGGAGCCGAAAGGTCTATGTTGGACAGCCCTTTGACGGACACTTTAACCCGGCTGCCCACCAGAATTGATTTGCCCCAAAACCGGCCGATTTTATGCATGGGATTGCCCGACCGAACGAAAAATGAAAGTACAATGACCAGTATGCTACACACCAGAGTGG
>CBDUUO010000631.1:0-2330 GCA_965370395.1 uncultured bacterium | reverse complement strand
TAGGGGATCAAACATGATTATCGGCGTTTTAAAAGAAATCAAGGCTGAAGAGAATCGCGTGTCTCTGTCTCCCGGGGGAGTTGAGTTTATGCGGCAAAACGGCCATTCGATTCTGCTGGAAAAAGATGCCGGCAGACCCAGCGGATTCGACAATGCCCGTTACAGGGAGGCCGGGGCGAAGATGGCGGAAGGGCCCGAGGAGGTTTTTGACCGTGCGGAAATGATCTTGCGGGTTAAGGAACCGCAGCCTTCCGAATTTAAGCTCCTTAAAAAAGGTCAGATTTATTTTGCCTATCTTCATCTGGCGGCCTCCGAAGATGTGACCCGGGCAATGCTTGACCGCGGAACCATCAATATTGCCTATGAAACCATTCAGAAGGAAAACGGGTCCCTACCGCTGCTCAAGCCCATGAGCGAAGTGGCCGGACCCATGGCGATTCAGCAGGGAGCCAAATATCTTGAAATGGCCCAGGGGGGTCACGGTGTTCTGTTAGGGGGTGTTCCGGGCGTTGATCCGGCCACAGTGGTGATCATCGGCGGCGGCGGTGTCGGCATTAATGCGGCCAAACTGGCCTGCGGATTGGGTGCCAAGGTTTACATCCTCGATATCGATCTGAACCGGTTGCGCTATTTGAGTGATGTGATGCCGGGCCACTGTTTCACCCTGATGTCCAGCCCGGCGGCCATTCGCGATGTTCTGCCGAAAGCCGATGTGGTCGTGGGAGGGGTGCTGGTACCGGGCAGCAAAACGCCCACCCTGGTTACCCGTGAGATGCTAAAAACCATGAAGAAAGGTTCGGTCCTGGTGGATGTTTCCATTGATCAGGGCGGCTGTTTTGAAACTTCCAGGGAAACGACCCATGCCGATCCAACCTATACGGTCGACGGCATTGTTCATTATGCCGTCAGCAACATGCCGGGGGCATTGCCGCGCACATCCACACTGGCTTTAAACAATGCCACCCTGCCGTATGCGGTGGAGATTGCAAATAAGGGATGGAAAAAGGCCATGCAGGAAAATCCTGAAATCAGACGCGGCGCCAATGTGGTCAGCGGCCACGTGACCTATAAGGGGGTTGCCAAGGCTTTTGGTCTTAAGTATGAGCCGATTAATAAGCTTTTATAATCGGGGTTCAGGGTTCAAGGGTTCAGAGGTTCAAGGTTCGGGTCGCTGGCTGCTTGCTGCCAGGCCTTGCCACTGGGATGCTCGATGCTGAACCTCTTAACGCTGAACCTTTGAACCCTGAACCTAAATTTATTTTATAAATTTATCAGAAGGAGCCAGCAATGATTGTAGGCATTTTAAAAGAAATTAAGACTGAAGAAAATCGCGTCTGTATGACCCCTGCCGGTGTGGAGGTCATGAGACAAAACGGTCATGAGGTATTAGTTGAAAAAAATGCCGGCATGAGCAGCGGGTTTGATAACAAAGCCTATCAGACAGCAGGCGCTGAAATCATCGACACCCCCAAAGAGATTTTTAAACGCGCCAAGATGGTTATGCATGTCAAAGAACCCCTGCCTGCCGAATATGACCTCATCCGCAAAGACCAGATCGTTTTTACCTATTTGCATCTGGCGGCAGCGGAAGAACTGACATACGTGCTGATCAAAAGCGGTTCAATCGGAATTGCTTACGAAACCATTCAAAAAGAAGATGGGTCCCTGCCGCTGCTGACACCGATGAGCGAGGTGGCCGGACGCATGGCGATTCAGCAGGGCGCCAAGTATCTGGAGATGGCCCACGGGGGTCACGGCGTTTTGCTGGGCGGCGTGCCCGGCGTCGATCCGGGAACCGTGGTGATCATCGGAGGCGGGGTGGTGGGCACCAATGCTGCCAAAATGGCCTGTGGTCTGGGTGCCAAGGTCTATATTCTGGACATGAATCTGGAGCGTTTGCGTTATTTAAGTGATGTGATGCCCAGCAACTGCTTTTTACTGATGTCGAAGCCGACCACTGTCCGCCGGCTCATTAAGGAAGCTGATGTCGTCGTCGGTGCCGTTCTGATCCCGGGCGCCAAGGCCCCCCGGCTGATCACCCGGGAAATGCTGAAAACCATGAAGAAAGGCTCGGTTTTGGTCGACGTGGCCATTGATCAGGGCGGATGCTTCGAGACGTCAAAGGCGACCACCCATGGCGAACCGATTTACACCGTTGACGGTGTGGTCCATTATTGCGTGGCCAACATGCCCGGCGCGGTTCCCAAAACATCCACCCTGGCGTTGACCAATGCCACCCTGCCTTACGCAGTTGAGATTGCGAACAAAGACTGGAAAAAGGCCATGCAGGAGAATCCTGAAATTAAGTTGGGGGCCAACGTGGTTAAAGG
>CBDUUO010000630.1:0-2332 GCA_965370395.1 uncultured bacterium | reverse complement strand
GAAGCTCGCCAGAGCGAAGACGGGTCTGTGGATAATTTTTCGCCTCAAAGCCCGTAGGGCTGATCCTCGAACGAAGTGCTCCTATAGCGTAGCACTCCTTAAGGCCACTTGGCCGCTCGGCATCTTTGATGCCCCAATGCTACGCACTGGTTTGCTTATTTACCTATTTTTTTGTATGTTATCCGTATTGTTTGCCTGCCGCTTCTGAATCTTAAAAACCTCTGACGGCCGTTTTTTCTTGACTTTTTTACCTACCTTTTTTATTAAAATTGTCATCAGGCTTGAGCCGGATTCCTTTCATTTATAACCGCAATTTCACACCGAATATTGATCCGCTAAAAACGCTTTTCCTGCTGAAGCCACTTCTGCCCAGTTAAACGCCTTTCTAAAAACAGGCTTGGCGTAAATATTATTTGACAAATAATTTTTGGAAAGGAGGGTATTATGGCCGTAAAAATTTTAATCAAACGCAAATTTAAAGGCGGCAATATGCAAGCGGCATCAAGATTGCTGATCAACAACCGCAGTGGGGCAATGAAACAACCAGGCTATATTTCTTCAGAAACCATGCGAAGCCTTGATGACAAAGATCAAGTCGTGGTGGTGTCGATGTGGGAAAATATGGAAGCCTGGGAAGCCTGGAAAAACAGTGAGATTCGCAAGGCCAATGTAGCTGAATTTAAAGATTACTTCGTCGGAGAAACGGAGTACGAACACTATTCATTGGGCCTGCCGTTTGAATAGCTGCGGTTCGGTTTTTGTCGATACGTATGGGTACCGGTTACCACTATCTTTCCGTTAATTTTCAGGAAGGAGGGTGAACATGGCTATTAAGGTTTTTATAAAACGGAAGCTTCCAAAAGACAAAAACAGTGAAAAAGAACTGTTTCGTTGTATCAAGGAAATACGACGCCGCGTCCCGCAACAGCCCGGCTATATCTCGGGTGAATACTTAAAATCAATCGACGCGAAAGATGAAATTGCCACGATAAGTACCTGGTTCTCTCTGGAGGACTGGCAGACCTGGTTTGAAACCGAGGACAGAAAGGAAATTCAATCCAGCATTGATGCGATTCCGGGAGTCACGACAGAATACTCCATTTACAGATACATAAAGACCGTCTAACAGAAATTGCATTAGCTTTAGCGACGTTGGGCTTGCCGCGGCGATTTGTCCTGCGACCTGTCCACTGTAGCTAAGCGCGAAGGTGGAAGCTCGCCATAGCGCCCGTCCTCCGCAGTAGCCTGCTACGGAGGATGGAAAGACGCGTTGGCCACTCGGTATCATCCTGATGTTTTCACCTAAATAAGAGTCAAACGAAGACTTGACTTGACCCCCCCCTCTTTTGATAATTATAGCATCTACCGAAAAGGAGATAGATATGAAAAAAGCACTCATTATTCTTTTTTGTGGAATAATCGGTTTATTAGTTGGCTGCGAAAGTCTTGTATTTGTCAGAGAAGACAGTAGCATCAAGCATATTTATAAAATGAGAAATGATGGAAGTTCTCAGATGCCATTTTCACCAATTACGAGCACATCATACGACTACCCGGATATTTCTCCTGATGGAACTAAAATCGCCTATACCGACGGGCAGAATGTGTTCATCAGTGACCTCAACGATATCGGTGGAAATTCTCAGGTACAACTATCCACTCCGACGGGCACAAAAGCGTTTGTCCGCTGGGCACCCAAGCAGGAAGTCATCGGTTATGCCAACTTCGACAGCGGAACCGCCAGCATTATCCTGTCTGCAACCAGTGGCGCAAACTACCTACCGGCGACTTATCCGACAGGTTCACAATCAGATGACGGCGGTCTCGACTTCTATCTGGACAACAATGTTCAATACATGGTTTACAGTCGCAACGGCGATCTTTATTCCATGTTTTTCAATGGAACGCAGCCGCCGTCTCCCATAACAAACACTCCCGGATCCACGATTTTAGAAACATTGCCGGTTGTCTCTCACGACGCTAAACTTCTGGCCTTTCGCGTGTCTTATAAACTAGCAGCACTCGGAACGGTTGACTACATTCAAGTAGTGAACGTCGGCACGTGGTCGTCACAACATGTGATTATGATGCAACCGCCGGCAGTGAGAGGTACCATCTCATCTATTGCATTCTCTTGCGATGACGAACGCCTCTATGTCGCCGCTAAGACTTCATCCACGGCTGGATCCAGGGAAATATTTTCCGTCAAGCTTGATGGCGGTGATCAGCAGCAGCTAACCAACAATAGTGTATATGATTCAAAACCGGATGCGATTCCCACGCCCTGCCTGTAAGCAAAAGGCGTGTTCGGATTTATGATTTACAATCACAA
>CBDUUO010000629.1:0-2335 GCA_965370395.1 uncultured bacterium | reverse complement strand
GGGCACATCGTTAGAAATTCTGAAAAGTTTCCGGAGTCTTCCGTATCCGAGTGCCAGCCGATCAATTGCATATCAGCCACCTGAGCATCAAACTCATCCCAGTACTGGGCCTTGGGCATGGTCTTAAGATTGACCTTGATGTTAATTTTGGCCAGCATAGATACGACCGCCTCGGCGATCTTTTCGTCGTTTACATAACGGTTATTCGGCGCAATCATGGTAACCTCAAAACCACCTGCCAAACCCGCTTTTTTCATCAGGTCTTTGGCTTTATTCAAGTCATAGCGGGGCTTCAGTGCCTGATTGTATCCCATATACCCCATGGGGCCTTGCTGACCCGCCGGTGTCGCGGTTCCTTTCATAATTTTTTGGGCAATACCCACATTATTGACAGCGTGGACAATGGCCTGTCGCACACGCACATCCTTGAATTCGGCCCGACGTTTCTGATTCAACTGAACGGTAATAATGCGGCCGCCGGAATAGGTTACCAGTTTGACCTTGGGATCTTTTTCAATTCTCTTAAAATCCTGGGGCGGCACCGGTGTAATGAAATCCACATCGCCGGAAAGCAGCGCCGCCACCCGGGTGGCCTCTTCTTTAATCGGCGTCAGCACAATCTTGCTCACATTGCCGGGTGAATCCTTATCCCAGTAATCGGCGAATCTTTCGAAAACATACTTGGCGCCCTGTTCCCATTCGACGACTTTGAAGGGACCCGTCCCGGATGAATTGTGCAGCGCAAATGAAGGGCCGATTTTTACGACCGCATCTTTGGGCTGTCCGGTGGCATCCGTGCCGGAGTAAAATTTGCTGTCCAAGGGAAAGATATAGGTTGCCATGTTAATCAGCAGGGCGTAGGGCTTTTTGGTTTTGATATCAACGGTGTAATCATCGACGACGGTACAGCCTTCAAATGGTGTAAAAAGTCCCTTGAAATCCGGGCTTTCGTAAAAACGTTCAAAGGTAAATTTCACGTCTTTGGCCGTAAAGGGATTACCGCTATGGAATTTGACGCCTTTGCGCAGATAAAAGCGCATGGTCAGGTCATCCAGACGTTCCCAGCGCTCGGCCAGGCGGGGTTCAAATTCCATATTTTGAGCATAGCGTACCAGCGGATCAAAAGCCCAGTGTGAATACTGCAGCATCCCCCCGGATAATTGGACCTGGGGGTCCTGCGATACCGGACCCGCATCCAGCCCCAGTTTCAACGTTTTGGCGCCTGCGATGGAACCCAGCGAAAACAGCATCAAAATGGCTAAACTAAAGATAACGATTTTTTTCATTACGTCCTCCTTTCTTTATGCCTTTTCTTTGTTGTTGATTCCCCTCGTTAAAAGTCATCCGTGTTTATACCGCTTTTCATAATAATGTTCCGAATTACAGAATTGCGGCATAAACGGTTGTACGGTTGTAGAAAAAAACGTTTGAATACCGCAACGTTTTTTTGACAACCACATAAAATTGGGTCGAAATTCTTGATACTGAAGATAAGATATATTTGAGAAGCAACCGCAGGTCAAGCAAGAAAATCAAAATAGATAGTTAACTATAAAAAATGATTACTATTTTAATTCAGGAGCCGGGGAGTTTTTTCTTTTCAAGCTTGTCATTCCCGCGAAAGCGGGAAACCAGAAATACCTTGTGGAAAAAGCTGGATGCCCGCCCCCATCTTCACGGGGGCAGGCTCTGCGCGGGCATGACAGTAAAAACTCCCCGACTCCTCATTTTAATTAAATCCGAGTGAGGGCATCACAGCCTTTTGCCCAGGCCGATGACATCATCGTTCGAAAACCCCAATCGTTCATAAAATGAGATCACCGCCTGGTTTGAAGTGCGCACCTGTAAGTTGATTTTCGGACAACCCAGTTTTTGAAGCTCGGACTCGGCTTTCTCCATCATGCGGTGGCCGATTTGCTTCCGCTGATAATCCGGATCCACGGCCAGATAATAGATCCAGCCGCGGTGCCCGTCATAGCCGGCCATAACCGTTGCCGCGATACGTCCGCTGACGGTACCCACAAAAAACAGGTCGGGTTGGATCTTGAGTTTCATTTCGATATCTTTTTTCGGTTTATTTTGCGGGACCACCAGGTTACAGCGATGCCATAAATCAATGACCGCGGATTCATCAGAAGCCTGATAGGATCGAATCTTAAATTCGGGGGATTTGTCTCTCATCGGATACCGTTTCATTTATCTGATTATCCAGAAAGAACAAGTGGTACTAAATGTGGGAGCGGCTTACAGCCGCGACAGTTGAATTAGCGGCTGGAAGCCGCTCCCACGGGTGAAAATGATATGTGGGCCCCCGCTAAACGGGAGAAAAATTGTG
>CBDUUO010000628.1:0-2337 GCA_965370395.1 uncultured bacterium | reverse complement strand
TCAGCTTGATCGCCTCGATGAGCATGGCAGGTGCCGCTGCCGGAGCAGATGGAATGATCGTCGAGGTTCATCATAAACCTGAAGAGGCCCTGTGTGATGCCGAACAGGCCCTGACGCCGGATATTTTTGCAAACATGATGAAGCGCCTGAGACCGTTGAAGTCTTTTTTAAATAACCTGCCATCCGAGTAAAGCGGCAAAAGGAATTTGGCTAAAGTGAGGCAAAAATGAAACCTGAAGAAATTCGTAAAAAAATTAGCAAGATTGATCGGGAACTGCTGGTTTTGCTCCAGGAAAGAATGGGGCTGGCGCTACGATCAAAAAAATTCAAGGAAACCCTGAGTGATCCGCAACAAGAAAATGACATGCTGGCACGCGCAGAACGCTTAAATCTGGATTTGATTGAAAGCACATTTACCCGGAGGCTTCTCAAAACCATTATCGAAGAAACCAAACGACTGCAGGATGAAGACCGGTCCCTGGCGGCATTTCAGGGGGAGCACGGCGCTTACGGTGAGGTCGCTGCCAGGCAGCTGGTTCCAAAGGGCGCCTACATTCCCTGTCTGGAGTTTATCGATGTATTCCGGGGCGTCGAAGACGGCTATTTTGATCTCGGGGTGGTACCGGTTGAAAATTCTTTAGAAGGCGCGGTTACCCAGGTAAATGATCTGTTGACAACCACAGATCTTAAAGTCATCGGTGAAGTCAAAGTGGCCGTCAGCCACTGCCTGCTGGCCACCGAGGCAACGGATTATCGTGAAATCCGTCAGGTCTTTTCTCATCCACAGGCCCTGGCCCAGTGCCGTAACTTCCTGATGCGTAACAAGCTGGAATCCCGTCCCTATTATGATACGGCAGGAGCGGCAAAGATGCTGGCCAGGGAAAACCCAAGAGCTGCGGCGGCCATTGCAAGTTCCTTATGCGCCGAACTGTACGACCTTGAAATTATTAAAGAGAGCATTGAGGACGGGCCTTCCAATTCCACACGATTTTTGCTTCTGGCCCGCGAACCGCATCCCGACAACGGGGATAAAACATCAATAATTTTTGCCGTACCTCATGAAGCCGGCAGGTTGTATGCAGCTCTCAGATTGTTTGCAGACGCCGAAATTAACCTGACCCGGATTGCTTCGATGCCGCTGCGCTCGGATCCTGGCAACTACAGCTTCTTCCTCGATTTTGAAGGGTCAGACAAAAATGAAAAGGTCGCCGCGGTTCTGCAAGAAATGGAGGGCCTGACAAAATGGATGAAGTATCTGGGCAGCTACCCGGCTGATACGACCGCCTCATAGTAAAGCTCTATTTAAATATACCTAATTCGAGCGGTTGTCGAGGTTGCCGCAGCTACAAGGCAGATGTCGTTCCGCTATAGTAAAACTATGCGGAACGGCATCTAACACAGTAGATGCGGTAAGATCGGCAAGCGCTCACTAATGGACGACCATTACCGGGCAAGCAGCATAGTGAATCACTTTACGGCTGACACTGCCCACTAGAAAGCCTTTCACGGCACCAAGACCACGAGTTCCCATCACAATGAGATCAGCCGCACAATTTTCGGTTACCTTCAGTATTGCCTCTGCTTCCGGGCCTTCTTGCAATTCATCTTGTACGGTGAACGTTATGCGGCCCAATTTCTGTCGCGCATCGTCAAGGACTGCTTGAGCCGCACTTTTGCGCTTCGCAAACAGTTTTTCATAATCGTCATAACCCAATAACTCAGATGTATTGGGAAAGACATGAACCAGCCATAACGTGGCCTCAAAGCGTTCGGTTAGACTTTTGGCACACCGCAACGCTTTATGGCTATACTCGGACCCGTCAAAAGCGAGAACAATATTTTTAAACATTTTTTACCTCCGACTTTTCAGGATACGCTCAAACCTTATTGGAAACATAATTTTTCTCCTTCTAAGTGGTCAAAATAAGAATGGGCCCCGTTCCCGTAAAAAAAATGCCTGCTTTCATAGCACACCTCCTTTTGTTTAATGAATTTTTACGTTTTCAAGAGAGCTTGAAAGCTTGTTCGCAAAGCGGCCCGCTACAAACCAGCTTATGGATGTGGAAATCGTTCCGATGATAATTCTCGCGAAATCGTCGTGATGCGGCGCTTAGGAGAAATGAGATCCAGATTATGCGGAAGTGATATCAGACCAGATAGATAATCATTTTAGATGCTTAACACATTGGTCGCTCGCCATAAAGACGATTTTAGATTATCAACAGATCCAGGAAGATTTGGGTAACACTCGGTCAAAACGAAGAATCGGTTATATTTAAAGCTTTCAATTCATAATTTAAGGTTGAGTCTGTTGATGTCAAGAATACCGGTCGTGCC
>CBDUUO010000627.1:0-2343 GCA_965370395.1 uncultured bacterium | reverse complement strand
TCGGCGTCGGCAGCACCTTTAATTTTCTGAGCTATCTTAAAGGCTTCGGATTCAATCTCCTGCAAATCCCTTTCCTTTTCACCTAAAATTTTTTGGGCCTCCCCCTTGCCCTCGGCACGAAATTTTTCCGCAATTTGGTTTCGCTCGGCAATCATGCGCCCGTACACAGACTTTCTGACCTGCTCCACATAGTTGATGCGCTTAATTTTTACATCTACCAGTTCGATGCCAAAGGGGGTCAGTTTCGGTTGGGCCTGTTCCAAGATGCCCTGGGTAATTTTTTGGCGACCGATAGCGATGTGAGCGGGAACCCGGGTTCTGCGGCTCGATTCTTCCATGCCGATCTCCGCGGTGTCCAGTTCACGGTTGGATTTGCGCACCGCCTCAATCAGGTGGTGGGAGGTAATAAAGTTTCTAACCGCCGGGTCGATAATGTCATTGAGTTTTCCAACCGCATTAAATCGGTTGTTTACGGTCTGGAAAAATTTAATCGGATCCACAATTTTCCATCTGGCAAAGGTATCGACCCAGATAAAGGTCTTGTCCAGGGTGGGGACCTGTCCGGGGTCGCCATCCCACTCCAGCAAGTTTTTATTGAAATAATTGGCTTTTTGGATAAACGGGACTTTAAATTTTAGACCCGGATCTGTTTTGGGTTCACCCACAATTCGGCCAAATTGGGTGATAACCACCTGCTCGGTTTCGTCAACCGAATAAGCGGCGCTGTAAATGACAAAGGCGATAATGGCCACAGGAATCAGAAAGGCGCTTTTATTTTTCATTTTTCACCACTGCTTTGCTGTCCGAGGTTAATCGATTGCCCCATGTTGAGAAACGGCAACAGATTTTTCTGGTCGGAGTCAATGATATATTTTTGTCCCATATTGGGAAACGTTTGTTTTATGGTTTCAAGATAAAGTCGCCGTTTGGTAATATCTTTGGCATTAACATATTCATTGTACAGGGCCACGAACCTGGCGGCATTACCCTTCGCCCGGTTCACGCGGTTTAATGCATACCCTTCAGCCGCCTTAACCGTTCTCTCGGCTTCACCGCGGGCGGCCGGGATGGCTTTATTGTAACCTTCTTTGGCCTGATAAATCATTTGTTCCTTTTGCTGAACAGCCTGGTTCACCTCATTGAACGAAGGCTGCACCGGCGGCGGGACGTTGGTCTTTTTCATCTCGATGGTAACAATATGGATTCCGGTTTCAGCCTCGTCCAGTTCGGTTTGCAAAAGACCTTTGGCCTCTACCGCAATTTCATCCCGTTTGCTGATGACTTCATTAATACTGCGGTCACCGATCACCAGCCGCATCGTGGCTTCGGACATATCGTGCAGGATGCGGCGGATGTCTCGAACTTTAAACAGATAATCAAAGGGGTTCTTAACCCGATATTGGACAATCCAGGGCACGATGGCCACGTTTAAATCTCCGGTCAGCATGAGGGATTCGTTTTGATTTTCACCGCCGGACCTGACCCGGGATCTGAGGCCAACCTGGGATGTGCTGAAACCGAACTCAGCTGTCTGGATTTCACGGACGTTGACCTTGGTAGCTTTTTCGATGCCCAGGGGCAGCTTGAAGTTTAGGCCCGGCTCGGCCGTCCGCACATATCGGCCAAATAATTGAACCACGCCGACTTCATTTTGCTTGACGGTAAAGAAGGATGTAAATGCCAGAGCCACCAGTAAAAGCACGATAATAAACAAGGGGCCGCCCGGGAATTTGACTTTTTTGATCTTTTCGACAAATTCGTCCATTTGCGGCGGAATCCCACCTTTGCCCTGCTGTTGCTTTTTTAGCTTTTCCCAATCCCAGCTCATATTCGAAGTCCTTTATTTGCAAATCATAAGAATCTCTAAGTAAAATATGTTACCCGATCCACCAAGTCAAGCAAAAAGCAAATCGAGGAGAATAATATAGATGAAGACACCTTCCTCATATGTTGCGGTTCAAGAATCGGAAAAATTCTGCTATAGTCTTTACCATATGAAAAACCCGGACAAACGATCAGATTTTGTTCATATTCGAAACATCCTTGATGATGTTTTAAAACCGTATCGATCCAAACCTGATTTTGAGCTCAAAGAAGTTTGGCGTCTGTGGGACGAGGCTGTGGGAGAAACCATTGCACAAAACGCCCGCCCGGCCGCCTTTAAAGGTAAACTTCTCATTGTGCATGTCAGCAGTTCGAGCTGGATTCACCAGCTGCAATTTTTGAAAAATGATATGATCACCAAATTAAACGCGGCTCTCGGAAAACCGCTTTTAGAAGAAATAAAATTTAAGATCGGACCGTTATAGCGGTTGTCATAAATATGTTCCGTTTGCCAGATTT
>CBDUUO010000626.1:0-2344 GCA_965370395.1 uncultured bacterium | reverse complement strand
AGGTCAAATGGCCCTCACAGCAGCGCTTTAACCATCACCCTAAATAACTTGACCATTGTAAAGATGCCGTGATATTAAGTGATTAGTACCAGAAAAATGCAGCCCCTTACTAAGGGATTGTCATGAACCCAAAAAATACCGCCCCGTTTTTCAGATAGAAAGACGGGGTTCTGTGTTTAAAGGCGCTTATGAAGCCGCTGTCCTTAGAAACTGTGTATAGGCTTTTAGGAACCCAGAACATACCGGGCCATGCAAAAGAACTGGAAATTCTCTGCATCCGAATTTCAGAACTGGTCGAACTGAATGGTGAAGATTGGATCCGTGAAAACCGGCAAAAGCTGATCGACGAATGGTATTATATTGTACGCCAGGGAATCATCCATTAATGAACAGCAAGGAGTTTACCGACAACGGATTGAAGCCGGAAGAATTTGTTCAGATCGGCAAAATGCTGGCAGATGACGGCATCGATGCGATTGAGGTCAGCGGCGGTCTTCCGATCAGCCCCAAGACCCTCCCCAGTCTGTTAGGCATAAACAAAGAAGAAAAAGAAGCCTATTTTCAGGAAGAAGCCGAAGCGCTTAAAAAACAAACGGATGTCCCCATCATTTTGGTGGGCGGAAACCGTTCCTTTCACATGGCTGAACGCTTGGTCGCTGAAGGCGTTGCGGATTACATCTCCATGAGCCGGCCGTTGATCCGTGAGCCCCATTTAATCAACCGCTGGAAAGCCGGAGACTTGACCAAATCGGCCTGTGTTTCCGACAACCTGTGCTTCCGACCGGCAATCGAGGGCAAGGGCCTCTACTGTGTCACCGAAAAAAGAGAAAAAGCGCAGGCGGAATAGTCTGAAAAAATCATCCACAGATTACGCCGATTACACAGATTAAATAAAACTTAATTGGTAAAAAATCATACGATTATAGTTCGAGCGCAAATAGAATGGCTTCACGCACTTGCCGCAATTTTTCAGATGAAAGGCGTGTAATCAGGGAGCCTATTTTTCTTTTGGAAACCGTCTGAATATAGTCGAAGTTAATTGCGCAGTCTCTCTGCATACCCTCATTTTTGGACAGAAATATTTCACTGGGAATATCTCTGACAGTTGAAGTTATCGGTGCAATGGTTACTTCGCCAAGATAATTTAAAATTGAATTGCGTGTCAAAATTAAGACCGGCCGCTTCTTGTCCGGAGTTTTGAATTTGTACCATCTGATTTCACCTCTTTTCATTCATTCCCCCAATCCTGTTCCTTTTCCCAGACGCTAAATTCATCCTTATTTGCCGGATGAGAAAGGTACCCCTGCCGGTGTTTTTCTTCTTGCAGGCCGGTGTAAAATCGGTTAACCGCTTCTCGCAGCGCATCACGGGTAAAAGCGGATCGAGAGGTATTCAGCTCTTTGACCAACTTATCGACAGACTCAACAAGTTCATCATCCAATGTCATCTGAATGGTTCTCATGGTTAATCTCCAAAATAATGTGGATTTTTATAAATATAATATATCCATTTATTTATCCATGTCAATGATAACTATTAATATGATGGTAAAAGACAGAATATAAAAATGATGATTTTTGACCTATCCTTTATTTTAGGTTAAACTTAAAAGTTATGATCCAATGTGTATTTCACTGGTCGATTCCAAATTAAGAAAGACAGGCACCTTATAGAATGCATCCTTTGACCCGGTATAAAAAATTCTGGGCAATCGCCCTCTGCTTTTTACTGGTTCTCACCCCGGTGCTAAATACTGTGTCGACTGCAATCGCCGAACAAACCAAGGAACAAAAAGACTGGCAGCGGATGCTGAATCTGGAGGCGGCCAATGCCCTCTGGCGCTTAAAAAGGGCCCTGAAAAAAGACGGATTTTACAGCGCACGCGTCCGGCTCAATGTCTGGCGGGCTGCTGCTATCGATGCCGGTAAATTGGACCCGCAAAAATATGAAGAATTTAAACTGCAAATTTATGAAAAATCCGTAAATGATTCTTTGAAGTGCTTCGAATATTATATCGAACAGAACAGCCAGCACGATGCCAGTATGTGCCTGCAGACCTGGAAGATGCACGCCAAAGAAATCGACCGGTTCGATGAGTCCACTTACCAAGAGTTTGTCAAACGGCTCGACAGTTTAAAGGAAAAACAAGCCGAATAACATATACCTCTAATTGATCGTAAACAAAATAAAAAACAAGGGTAAGACTTTTAAGATAGTTGTCATCTTCCATTTTGTGATGTTTTTCAAGATTCAATATGTCTCTATAGATGAGTAGGGCGGGCCACCGTGCCCGCCGCATATAGGTCGGCACGGTGGCCGACCCTACTTTGGGAAAGCCGATACC
>CBDUUO010000625.1:0-2345 GCA_965370395.1 uncultured bacterium | reverse complement strand
GACTTGAAAATAAATAATTCTTGATACATAAAGAGTATATCAGAAGTAAAACGCTTATCCCAAAGCAAACGAAAGGAAAAGTTGATTTCAGGGATAAAGGGCAGCTGAATTCACCCGCCGATCTGTGAAAAAAGATCTGATTTGATACCCATAAGAGGACTGTTGAGAAGGACCGGGTTTTTTCGGTGCCGGTCTGCAGTCCGGCACCTACCGGAAAAGCAGCCGTCGAGCTGTGGGATGCAATCATCATCGCCGGCAGAACTCCCGGATTTTACGAGCTCAAGCGCACCCGTGAGACCGAACCCCTGTTTGGTGAGCGGCCCAAATTTAATCAATTTAGAAAAGACCCGCCTGCCAGAAAAACCTGAGATCCCTTCCAGACATATGACTGTTTGACATATACCTGCCACTGACTATGTTAATAAAAACGAACAGCTGCTCTAAAGCCGCATCGTTTTTTCAAAATTTTTGCAAAAAGGAGGAAATATTCCCATGTCAAATATGCCAAAAAGAGATATTACCGGTGAATGCGAAGGTGAGTGCAAAGATCGTGTTCGCGAAGGCGAAGAGGATCGGCAGAAAAAAATCGCCAAATCCGGAGTTGAAAGCCCGGACTCCTTTCCGAATGCCCCCGGCGCGAAATCACGCAATGATCCGCCCGGTTGGCTAGGCGGGCATGTATAAGGATGGCGTGTTAAATCAGAATTAAAGAAAACCCGAACACCAGCGGTTAAACCTATCGGGTGTTGGCAAAAAAATCCAAGGGAGGCGTCAGCCTCCCTTTTTTTATCCAGAAAAAATTCCAGCGAGTTTAAATATTGTAGATTTTCGTACAAAGCGGAACCGATATATGTAGAAGTTGAAGTTTACAAAAACGGTCGGCCCGAATGACCCGACAACCCAAACCATCCGGGTACGCATTGTGATTGGAACCGGAAGGAAACACCAGATCTGATAACGATACTAGAACCACTAGCTTTTTACTAGAAAGCACCCTATTGTCATGTCGGTTGCGTTGTTTGTTCGCCTAGCGGCCAAATATAATTCCAACACCGCTGCCGGTTTTACGGCCTACCCCGACACCGATACCATGGCCCCCATAGCCCCTGTCGTCATCCCGAAGTCAGGGTCTCTCCTTTAAAACGGCAAAAATTTATCCAGAAATAAGATCGCATCTGTCTGCTTTAAGGTTGCATACCCGGATTTTCGCGCTAATTTCTCATCTTCAGGGCCGGTATAGCCCCAGGAGGCCAGCAGGGGTATGAGCATCTTTTGTTGCCGGTTTAAGGCAGCGTCGAGCTCCTTTAAGTTTTTAAGGGAATCATCCATATAATAATACTGCCCGGCCGCATAGCGTTCTTTAATTCGCTGCATGTTTTCGGTTTTGGATGCCCCGTTATCCCCACTATAAACATCGATTCGCTGTATGTTAAGTCCGAAATGACGGCAAAGCCTCAAGGTTGCATCGCGGTTTTTATGGGTCAAAATAACAAATGGATAAGTTTGGCGGCGAGTTAATTCATTCCACAACGGCTGATAGGGTTGATGGAGCGCCAGCCAGCATTCGGGGTCTTTTTCAATAAAATGCTTGCGCGTTTCATATATTCGGATGGTACGCTTGGCGGTGGACTCTTCAGGGCCGGAAATAATGGTTTCATATTCCTGGGGATTTAAAATAGTATCAGAAGCGCGCCGATAATGATTCAAACACCAGTCCATCAGTAAAATGCCATCTCCGATGGGTTGAACATGGTGCCGGTTGCGTTGAAACAGTTCGGCCAGCGCTGGCGGCAAATCGGTCAGAGAAGTGGCCAGTTTGCCGGTAGCCGTATTGTAGACCGTTAACGTGACTTCATCGAGTGAATTGATCAGCACGCCGTCAAAATCAAAAATCAGCATCGTCCGGTTATTATACCCCACACGTCGAAACGTAAAAAGATTTAATCACCGCAGAAGCACGAAAGAACGAAAAATGAAAAACAATGGGTTTCGTGCTTTTGTGGTTAATATTTCAAGAATTTATCATCCCTGAAACTGGTCTAAAGCAATATAGGAATTTCAAAATAAATTGTCAAAACGCTCCGATTTCACTATAGATGGTCAAGACGTTGTTACTTGATAAAGGAACCAAAACATGCATGCTGTCTGACTGGAAAACCAAGTCCTGAGCTTTCGCAAGGATGTGCCTGAGCCCGAGCCGGTTGAGGGAGAGGCCCTGGTTAAGGTTCGGCTGGCCGGCATCTGCGGCACCGACCTGGAACTGGTAAAAGGATATTACCCCTTTACCGGTATACCGGGGCATGAATTTGTGGGCGAAATTGTTCGGGCACTCCAGGAGCCGCAAC
>CBDUUO010000624.1:0-2351 GCA_965370395.1 uncultured bacterium | reverse complement strand
TCCGCCACTACGAGGTTGGCCTGCGCATCGGGGAGCTGTCCCTCGGTGATGGTTTCGCCGGCGTGCTCCACTGGGGTCTCATTGACAACCGCCCGTTTCTGAGATGCATGCAAGGCTACGGGCTATGTCTCTGGCGGCTGGGTCACTTTGACGACGCCGAGTGCGTATTCGACCGGATGCTCTGGCTCAATCCGTCTGACAATCAGGGCGTGCGCTTCCTGATTAACGATGTCAGGTTGGGGACAATGTGGGAGGAGCGCGAATTCAAATAGAGAGCTTGCGGTTTGTGCTGCGGGAAACTGGGAAGTGGATGCCGCCTGGCCGCATATTGCAACTCTGATTACCACGGAAGATACGGAAAAATACCTGCTGCTGGCCGCCATCGAAGCAGTCGCCGGCATCCGTCTGCAAGAGGCGACGAAAATCCTGATTGACATGGCCGACTCCGACGACGAGGACATCGCCGAGGCGGCCTACGAAGCCATGGCCATGACCGGGGCAGGGTTCGATGAGGATGACGATGAGTATCTCCTTTGAATGATCCTTACCTTTGTTTTGGCTATAGATCCGAAAAAGATTACCTCTACAATGGCATATGAATGAAGTGAATGGAATTGCACTATGAAAGATAAAGAAACCACGATGGGTCAGCTTTTGATGGAATCTCTGTCAACGGAACAGATCTCGTGCATGCTGGAAGTGGTTGCATCCGCAGGCGATTTGAAAAGCCTAATGGACGATTTTAAAAGGGCTGATCCAGATATGGCCACAACCGTTGACGATATTCTAAAAGGGGGTCGGACCAAGGCCGACGGGAAAACACAAAGCCGGCCGGTTTCGCATAAACGGACCATGGAATATTGGAATTCACTTTGGCGTCATTGGCATGAAATTCTTGCCGACGTCGGAAATGAAGAAGGAAAGTATGCGGTCCAGGATCACCACTGGGAGGAACCGTATTTTGACGGCTCTTATTTTGTTTCTGATCTTGAACCGATTGCGCGGGATATGCTGGGCTTGATTGATGACGTCTACACGCCGGTTGAGGATCCGGATCTCTTTGTAGAGGCGTTGGAGGACATCGAGGCAAGCATCGCTTCGTATCCGGAGTGGATGGGGGTCGAATCCGGTGAGCCCTGCGAGCTTGAAAAAAATGCAACCAGTTGTGTGTTAAAGTGGCTATGGTCTGGCTTGCAGCATGAACCTCATTCCGGTATTAGCTTGCTCGAAAACGTGTATGAAATCGAAGCATCATACGAACTGGTTTGCATGAATCAGAATGCGCTTGTTGTTTTTTTTGTAAACCTTCCCGTTGATTCCTGCCGTGAAATTTTTACCTACTTGCAGGATGAGGCGCAAGTGATTGATCTGAGTGATGTCTATTCTCCATGGCATCAAATCAATCATGTTTATGAATCCCGGTTTGATTCAACAAAGTACATAAAAACCTGCCGGCGCCATTTGGGCCATAATTGGCGATATGGTCGTCCGTTGATCGATGATGCGTTAAATCGGAACGAATTTCAAGAAGCGGAACAGTGGCTGGAGAAAACCTTTTCCAGTTTACTGGAGCGGAAAAGAAAGGGAAAATGGTACCCGGAATTATCCCTGCTTAAGGATCAGCTTGAGTATTACATGGAAGAAGGTCAGGAGGAGATAGCGGCCCTTTTGCTGGTGTGGAGTGAGGTTTCCCTGAAGTTGGGCGATTCACAGCGAGGGGCGGCCGCCCAATTACAGGGTGTCATATTTCGGCTGCCGGAAGACTGTGAGGCGATCATCAAAGAATACAAGCGCTTGATCGATCCCAAAACAAGAAAGACCGTAGATCCGCTTTTTGAACAGTGGAAAACTGAAATGGCTGAACGCAGCTTCTCTCGGTATATGGACGCTCCCACCGTTTCCGATTCCTGGGTTCACTGGTTGATAGAGGCGAGTTTGGACCCGAAAAAGAAAAAAGAATGGTTTTTGGGCAAGCTCAACGGCTGGCTGAACGATTTGAAGAAAGATAAGAAGATCTTTAAAAAACAGCGGCACTGTCTGGCCCGTTTGACTTCAGATTTGCCTGACAGCAAACGTCTCGTGCAAAAATATCCGGTCTTTTACAAAACCGCACTTCCGGCAGAAGCATCTGCAGATGACCTCCTCGGTTCTTTTCGGTGCAGCGGTTTGAAGAAAATGAACGCCGGTCCTGGCCTTCTCGTGGCGATGGATGTATGGAGAGAGTATCTACACCTGATCGTGCCCGATCCGGCAGATGCCTATAAATCAGATTACACCGATCATGCCGCTTGGTGCAAAGCCGTGCATGAACTGAATCAAAATACCTACACGGCTTTACTTTCGCGGTGGCG
>CBDUUO010000623.1:0-2351 GCA_965370395.1 uncultured bacterium | reverse complement strand
TCAAATTTGCACTTAACACGCGTTTACGCGTAGGAGGACTTATGGTCAAAAGGCAACTTCAACTGGTCGCATTGCTTTGCTGTTTTTTAATCGGTCTGAGTGCCTGTTCGCGCAAGTGGGCGGTTATCGGGGCCGCCGTCGCGGCGGTGGGTGCCGGCACTTACTATTACATTAAAGGGGATCTCAAAAGAAACTATGAAGCCTCGATGGACAAGGCCTGGCAAGCATGTGTTCAAGCAGTTGAAGAGCTGAAACTGACAACTGAATCCAAGGAATATGACGCCTTTAATGGCATCATCAAGGGCAAAATGGCCGATGGCAAGAGCTTTAGCATTAACCTGAAACGGCTGGGTGAAAATTTGACCGAGGTCGGTGTTCGCATCGGCACGTTCGGTGACCGGGTGAGATCCGAGGCCATTCACGACAAAATTCTTTCAAAGCTTTAGACACCAGGATCTAATTATCCCCCAGTTGGATACGGTTTAATTATTACAACAGGCTAGCTTCTGATCTTTTTCAAAAATAAGACCTCTTCAGTAACCAAACTTTCGCAATGCCCTCGTATCCTTTCGCCAGTTTTTCTGGACCCGCACAAAAAGCTTCAAAAAGACTTTAGTGTCGAGCATGTGCTCAATTTTTTTGCGCGATTCGGTGCCGATGC
Source organism: uncultured bacterium (assembly GCA_965370395.1). Lineage (GTDB taxonomy): Bacteria > Desulfobacterota > Desulfobacteria > Desulfobacterales > JAHEIW01 > JAHEIW01. Next base: position 1,690 of record CBDUUO010000623.1, on the reverse strand, counting down.
GTTTGAGCTTGCTGCCATCTTTGCCGATGATGATGCCTTTCTGAGAGCCGCGTTCCAGGTGGATGGTGGCTTCTATTTTGACGAGCGTGCCGTCTTTTTCTTCTTTAAATGAATCCACCGTTACCGCCGTGGCGTAGGGGATCTCTTCACCGGTTAAACGGAAAATGCTTTCGCGAATCATTTCCGCAGCGATAAAACGCTCCGTTACATCCGTAAGGGCATCTTCGGGAAAATACGGCGGGCCGGCGGGCAGGAAATTTTCCATGGCCTCGATCAGCTCTTCGATCTGGGTGCCTTCGGCGGCCGAGATCGGAACGATGACATCAAAGTAGTATTCAGTCGACCACTTTTTAATCACCGCCAGCAAATCTTTTTTTTCGATCAGATCGATTTTGTTGAGGGCCAGAATAACCGGGCGTTCCTGCCTCTGAAGCCGTTTGACCAGGAAATATTCGGAGGTTGGATCCGGATGGGCCACGTCCAGCACAAAAAGCATCATATCCGCATCGCCTATGGCTGACAGGGCCGTATCCACAATCCGCAGATTGAGGGTATCTTTGGCTTTAAATATTCCCGGCGTATCGATGAAAACGATCTGGCCGTCGGGCCGGTGCACAACCCCCAGGATACGATTGCGGGTGGTCTGGGGTTTTTTGGAAGTGATGGAAATCTTTTCACCCAGAATGCGGTTGAGCAGCGTGGATTTGCCCGCATTGGGCGCGCCCACAATGGCCACATAGCCGGATTTGAAGTTGTCGTATTTGTCGGTGGCGCTGGACATGTTGCTTTTAGACAGGATTTACAGGATTAACTGGATATTTTCGTCACTTTCCAGAAGAAAGTGACGAAGCTCAATCCGCCTGCGGCGGAAAACATATATTACAAGCCATCTCAAAAATAGCAGATTACGCTCAAGAATAAGGCAAAAGCCGACGCAAAAGCGCAGCATACATCGGAGTATGTGAGCATTTTAAGGAGGCTTTTAACACAGTTATTGAGTGTCAGATGCATTTTTGAGATGGTTTGTGGTATTCTTATCAAAAAAGATAAGGATTGTACAAGCGATTGCAATTGGTCAAGGCTTGTTTGGAAGATGGTTAACGAAGTTATTTGTTATCTTCGATGTCAATTATGGATAAAATCGCATTCCAGAGGGTGTCTCTTCCGCGGCGTGATTTGGCGGAGAAAAGAATAAAATCGTCTTTATCCCTTTCTAGGGTTTGGGCAATCAGATGATGCTGTTTGGCCTGTTTGTTTTTGGACAGTTTATCTGTTTTCGTTAACACCGAAATGCCGGTGATGGCATAATGGTCAAGCCAGCCGAGCAGATTTAATTCCTCCTGCCGCGGAATGCGCCGGATATCCATAATGACCACCACCCCTTTTAAAGTCTCGCGCCCGGAAAGGTAGGTTTCAGTCATCGGGCCCCATTTTTTTTTAACCGCCTGAGGCACGCGGGCATATCCGTAACCCGGCAGATCAACGAAACCCATCTGCTGGTTGATATCAAAAAAGTTAATGAGCTGGGTGCGGCCGGGGGTTGAGCTGGTTTTTACCAGGCGCTTGCGGTTGACCAGGGTATTAATCAGACTGGATTTGCCCACGTTTGAGCGGCCGGCAAAGGCAATCTCCGGCAGCAGCGCCGGTGGATACTGGGAGGGCTCTGTGGCGCTGGTGACAAATTCGGCGG
>CBDUUO010000622.1:0-2353 GCA_965370395.1 uncultured bacterium | reverse complement strand
ATATTAAGGAGATCGATAACCCATGCCACAACTGACAATTGAACAAGCCATTCGAGATATCAAAGACGGCAAGATGGTCGTCCTGGTGGATGATGAAGATCGTGAAAACGAGGGAGATCTGTATATGGCGGCTGAAAAGGTGACGCCGGAAGCCATCAACTTTATGGCGAAATATGGAAGGGGCCTTATTTGTCTTGCGATGACCACAGAGAAGTGTGATTCGCTTGATTTGCCGCCGATGGTCGAAAACAACCAGTCTCCATATGGTACGGGGTTCACCGTTTCCATTGAAGCCCGTTGCGGAGTGAGCACCGGTATTTCAGCTCATGACCGTGCGACCACCATTTTGACGGCCGTTGCCGATGATTGCGGGCCACGGGACCTGGTGCGGCCGGGTCATGTGTTTCCGTTAAGAGCGAAATCCGGCGGGGTGATTGTCCGAGCGGGGCAGACTGAAGGCTCGGTGGATCTTGCCCGTTTGGCCGGGTTGAAACCCGCCGGTGTGATTTGTGAAGTTATGGACGAAGACGGAACAATGGCGCGTATGCCGGCGCTGGAAAAGTTCAGCGAAAAACACGGGGTCGGTATCTGTACCATCGAAGATTTAATTGGATATCGGATGCGGACCGAATCCTTTGTACACCGGTCCGCAGAAACGGTGATCCCCACCTCGGTCGGCGGTGAATTTAAAGCCATTGTGTATGAAAATGATGTCGATAATCTTTTACACATTGCGATGGTTAAAGGCGAGATTGATTCTGAAAAACCGGTACTGGTGCGGGTGCATTCCGAGTGCCTGACCGGAGACATTTTCGGCTCCCTGCGATGCGATTGCGGACCGCAGCTGCACCGGGCCCTGAAAATGATTGAACAGGATCAAAGCGGCGTTCTGCTTTACATCCGGCAGGAGGGCCGCGGCATCGGGCTTGTCAACAAACTCAAGGCATATGCCCTCCAGGACCAGGGGCTGGATACCGTCGAGGCCAACGAAAAGCTCGGATTTAAGCCGGACATGCGCAATTACGGTATCGGGGCGCAAATCCTGGTCGATCTTGGCGTTCGCAAAATGAGGCTTATGACCAACAACCCTAAAAAAATGGTGGGCCTTGACGGGTACGGGCTCAGCATTGTTGAACAGGTTCCGATTGAAGTCCCGGCGAATGAGTACAATAAGTGTTATCTGGAATGTAAGAAGTTAAAAATGGGGCATCAGTTAAACATGGATGCGGCACCCTAACGATCACCGGCCGACTCATTTAGCAGCTTAATTTTAATTTTGTGCTTTTTACGACAAAAATTATTTAACGGAGCCGTTGTTGTTATCAGATGATTGACTGCTTTCGATTGTCAATTGACCATTTAAGGATAGTTATCCAGCAATATTCAATCGTCAATATTCAATTTTATTACACGCTATACTGAAAGGAGCTTTTATGGCTAAGACTCTTGAAGCTCATTTAAATGCAGAAGGTAAAAAGTTTGCCATTGTGGTGAGCCGATTTAATGATTTTATTACCGAAAAACTCTTAAGTGGAGCCCTGGACGCCCTGGTGCGCTCCGGTGCTAAAGACAGTGACATCCAGATTGTCAAGGTACCCGGCTCTTTTGAGATTCCATTAGTCGCCAAAAAAATTGCAAAAAAGAAGGGACTTGGCGCCATTATCTGTCTGGGTGCAGTTATCCGCGGCGCAACCCCTCATTTTGATTATGTCAGTGCCGAGGTGTCTAAAGGCATTGCCCAGGTCAGCCTGGAATCTGAAGTACCGATTATTTTTGGCGTCGTCACCACCGATACCATCGAGCAGGCCATCGAACGCGCCGGTGCCAAAGCCGGCAACAAAGGCTGGAGTGCAGCTATGGCTGCTATTGAAATGGCGAATCTGCTTGAAGTAGTGGGCTAGTTTTAGTCATGGGGATCCGCCGCAGAGCGCGAGAGTTGGCTATGCAGGCGCTCTTTTATATGGATGCCAATCAGAACGTATCGCCGCAGATGCTGGAACGTTTTTGTGAGAATTTTACCCCGCCTCAAAAAGCACGGCCATTTTTCATGAAACTGGTGAACGGGGTTTTAAAGGCCAAGCCTCAAATCGATACCCTTATAGAGCGCTTTTCCAAAAACTGGAGCATGCAGCGCATGTCCTGTGTGGACCGCAATGTCATGCGGGTTGCTGTATTCGAAATGCTGTTTTGCCCTGATATTCCGCCAAAGGTTTCCATCAACGAAGCCATTGATGTTGGTAAAAAATTTGGCACCGAAGATTCCGGGGCATTCATCAACGGAATTGTTGACAGCATCCGCATCGCCATTGAAAAAGGAGAGGTACCGATCGAACCGGCGGACAATAACACTGAA
>CBDUUO010000621.1:0-2354 GCA_965370395.1 uncultured bacterium | reverse complement strand
TTAAGGAGTAAAAAGATGCCGAATTACGATTTGAAGGAAACGAAAACCTTGGAATACAAAAGGCCCGAAATTGTGAAGGGCTACACCGATCAGACCTTATATATTAATCTTTCTGATCAGCAGATTGAAATTAAACCGGTGGCTGAAGAAACCAAAAAAACGTTTATCGGCGGCAAAGGATATGATCTCTGGCTGCTCTGGAATGCGGTTCAGCCGTCCACCAAGTGGAATGACCCTGAAAATGCCCTGTGTATTGCGGCCGGGCCCCTGGGGGGAACGCCCATCTATCCCGGTTCCGGTAAAAGCATTGTGGCCACCCTGTCACCCACTACCGCATCGGTGATGGATTCCAACGTCGGCGGTTATTTTGGCCCCTATCTTAAATTTTCGGGTTTCGATGCCCTGGAAATCCAGGGCAAAACGTCAAAAGAAATTGTTGTTTTTATCGACGGCGCCAATCAAAAAATCCAAATCTTTGAAACCAGTGATCTGCCTGAAAACGCCTATGAGCTGTCTGCAATTTTAACCGAGCACTTTGCCCGGGGAAAACCGCGCAACATTTCGGTTGTATCCACAGGCCCCGGGGCTAAAAACACCTTAATCGGCTGCCTGAATTTTACCTGGTATGACCTCAAACGCAAACGCGCCCGCTACAAGCAGGCCGGCCGTGGCGGCGTCGGGACCGTTTTTGCCGACAAGGGGTTGAAAGCAGTGGTCGCCTGCTGGAATAATGTCACGGCGGACACCAATAAACCGGCAGACAAAGCCCGCTTAAAAGATGTGGCCAAATTGCATTCGCGCGAAATTGTGGAACTGGATTCCAAGCAAAACGAAATGGCTAAAATCGGCACCACCCATCTGGTCACCATTATGAATGACCATGACCTGCTGCCCACCCATAATTTTCGTTACGGCCAACACCCCCAGGCCCCCAACCTGGGCCAGGAAGTGTACCGGCGCCTGTTTGATCCGGGTTTTGACGGCTGCTGGATGGGCTGTACCGTCGCCTGCTCGCACGGAATCAAGGATTTTGTACCCTTAACCGGGCCTTATAAAGGAAAACAAGTTTTTGTCGACGGGCCCGAATACGAAACCGTCGCCGGCTGCGGCTCGAATCTGGGTATATTTGATCCGCATACGGTTGCCGAAATGAATTTTTACTGTGATGGTTACGGCCTGGATACGATCTCCGTGGGTACCGGAATTGCCTTTGTGATGGAGTGCTTTGAAATGGGGCTGATCAACGAAACCCATACCGGCGGCCTGGAGCTTCGCTTCGGCAACCGGCGCACTGCCCTGGAGCTGGTACATCAAATGGCGAATGGAGAGGGATTCGGTCAAATCGTCGGCCAGGGGGTCCGTAAAATGAAAGCAATTTTTGCAAAAGATTTCGGGGCGGATCCGGCTATCATGCAGGACATCGGTATGGAAGCCAAAGGGTTGGAATTTTCGCAATATATGACCAAGGAATCATTGGCCCAGCAGGGCGGCTACGGACTGGCGCTGAAAGGCCCCCAGCATGATGAGGCCTGGCTGATATTCCTGGATATGGTTCACAACTTTATGCCGACTTTCGAGCAAAAAGCCGAAGCACTGCACTGGTTCCCCATGTTTCGAACCTGGTTCGGGCTCTGCGGCCTGTGCAAGCTGCCCTGGAACGACATTATTCCGGAAGACAACAAAGACACCGCCGAACCGGCCAAGGTAATGAAACATGTTCAGTGGTATGCGGATTATTTCAGCGCCATTACCGGCAATGAAGCCGGTCCCGACGAACTGATTAAAATGAGTGAGACCGTTTATAACTTTCAGCGGATATTTAACCTGCGAATGGGTTCTGGCCGCCGCCAGCACGACGAAATCCCCTACCGCGCTGTGGGGCCGGTTACAGAGGATGAATATGAATCCCGCGCCGAGCGTTACGATAAACAGCTGACCGAAACTTACAAGCTGAATATTGACGGGAAAAGCACCGTTGAAAAACTGGCCACGTTGCGCAAACACCGCGAAGAACAATACGAAAAACTCAAGGATGCCGTTTATATGCGCAGAGGATGGACGCCGGATGGGATTCCGACACAAAAAACCGCCAAACGCCTCGGAATCGATTTTGATGAAATCGTGGAATTACTCAAGGCCAACGGAGTGAATTCATGATTCAGGTGGCCGGCAAGCAGATGGCCTGGCGGGAAGGCATGACGGTTTCAGACCTGCTCGATGAGCTTAAGGATCCGCACCCCTATGCCGTGGTCCGTATAAACGAGCAGTATGTAACCCGACCCAATTTCGAGCATACATTTGTTCCCGATGATGCGGAGGTCTTTTTGATTCCGATGATTGCCGGAGGGTAAGCT
>CBDUUO010000620.1:0-2354 GCA_965370395.1 uncultured bacterium | reverse complement strand
CTCAGGGTTGTCGATAACGTCCAATATGGCCTGATCCAAACGCTCTAATAATTTTAAGCTGTTACACATTACATTTTCCCTTTTTAGCGAATCCGGCAAACGGAACATATTTATGACAACCGCTATAAACACCGAATTAAGAAATGGAAATGACGTGGCTGGAAACATGGTTTGTAAATCGCAGCCATAAGGCCAAAGGCAACATTGCCATGGTTCGTCAACGCCTCGCAGAACTTCCGTCAGAAGCGATCGAGGATGTATTGGAGCTGGGCTGCGGTATCGGCGCTGTGGCAGCCTTTCTGGCGGAAACCTATAACATGAAGGTATGGGGCGCCGATTACGATCACCAGCAGATTCAAATCGCCCGTAAACGGCATCCCGAAAATGAGCATCTAACTTACCGGGTGGAAGACGCCGCACACCTTTCATTTCAGGATGCCAGCTTCGATCTGGTTGTATCTCAAAACGTATTTCACCATCTCCCGGACTGGCAGGCAGCCGTCAAAGAAGTCGCCCGGGTCTTAAGACCCCGAGGATTCTTGATATGGCTTGATCTTGCCTTCCCGAAATTTTTTCAGAAGCTAGTCCAGCCGCTGGTTAAAAATCACAGTCTTTATGCCATTGCCGACCTTAAGTCTGTTTTGGCAAGCCATGGATTTGAACAGGTTTTTTATGAAAAACGGATGCACGGGCCTTTCTTTCAGCATCACATGGTTTGTAAAATGAAATGAGGTAAAATGACCGCAAATGACCAGAAGACAAAAGTGGCCGTTGTTCAGGCCGCACCGGTTCTGTTTAACCAGGATGCAACCATCGCAAAAGCCTGTGACTTAATCGGCCAGGCCGCTGAGCAGGGCGCTCAGCTTATTTTGTTCCCGGAGGCATTTATTCCGGCCTACCCGCGGGGTCTGGCGTTCGGCACCGTTGTCGGAAGCCGCAGCCCGGTCGGCCGAAGAATCTGGCAGCGCTACTGGGAAAACACCGTGGAGGTCCCGGGCCCCGCGACCCGGAAATTGGGAGAAGCCGCCAAAAAGGCAAACGTCTATCTGGCGATGGGCGTCATCGAGCGCGATATGGAGCGCAGCACCGGCACGGTGTATTGTACGCTTTTATACTTCGGGCCCGACGGCCGGCTTCTGGGCAAACATCAAAAACTAAAACCGACCGCGGGCGAGCGACTGATATGGGGCGAGGGTGACGGAAGCACCTTAACCGTTATTCAGACCGAAATCGGCCGCATCGGCGGGTTGATCTGCTGGGAAAATTATATGCCGCTGGCACGAATGGCCATATACAACAAAGGGGTCGAATTATACTTAGCTCCGACAGCCGATGCCAGAGACACCTGGCAGGCCACGTTGCGCCACATTGCCTGTGAAGGGCGCTGTTTCGTACTGGGATGTAATCAATATATGACCAAAGATATGTATCCGGAGGATTTAAAAGAACTAAAGGAATTGGAGGAACAACCTGAAATAATGTGTCGCGGCGGCAGTGCGATCATTTCTCCTCTGGGAAAGGTTCTGGCCGGCCCGCTATATGATCAAGAGGGCATCTTATTTGCCGATTTGGATTTAGGTGCGATTGCCCGCAGCAAATTTGATTTTGACGTCGTGGGGCACTACGCCCGTCCGGATGTCTTTCAGTTAATCGTTAACGAAAAACCCAGTTTTTCAGTGGTTGCCGTCGATAAAAAATAATGGAATCGAGCTTATTTATTAAGGGCTTTATCATCGGTTTCTCAATTGCGGCACCGGTGGGGCCCATTGGAATCCTGTGCATTCAGCGAACATTGTCGGGCGGCAACGTTCAGGGATTGGTTACCGGCCTGGGGGCGGCTACCGCCGATGCCCTGTACGGCTTCATCGCCGCTTTTGGCTTAACCTTTATTTCCAATTTTTTAGTAGATCAATCCATCTGGTTTCGACTCATCGGAGGGCTTTTTCTTTGCTATTTGGGAATACGGACATTTCTGAGGAAACCTCAGGAGCAGACGGTTTCGGTGGCAAACAGTACCAATCTCTCCGCGTATGGAACCACCTTTTTTCTAACGCTTACCAACCCGATGACGATCCTGTTTTTTGCCGGCATATTTGCAGGTCTGGGGATCGTCAGTGAATCCATCCATTATGTATCGGCCGGTCTGATGGTCATCGGCGTATTTACCGGCTCCGGTGCCTGGTGGCTGCTTTTATGCGGTGCTACAGGCATTTTTCGTAATAAAATCAGTGAGGGCAAATTGGCGCTGGTGAACAAAATTTCCGGCTTCGTCATCCTGGCGTTCGGAGTGGTTGCGCTCATCAGTGCTGTTATTTAGATTTAACTTCCGGGTCTTACCAGGTTTCAACGTTCAG
>CBDUUO010000619.1:0-2362 GCA_965370395.1 uncultured bacterium | reverse complement strand
CCAAAAATTCACCATTTACAAAAATGGGGACCACCAGTTTCATCAACCCGGCATCACATTCGGCAATGACCGGTTGGCGCGAGCGTCTCGCTTCGACGGCAATATTTTGATGCGCAATCGCACAGATATAATTCTGGCCTTTCTCATCCGCTTTGATAACCGGGCAGAGTTTATTCGCCCATTTTTTAAAATCGGTAATGCGCACCCCGTCGACATTAAATACAGAAGCATTCAGGCCGGAGCGTTCATTTATTTTTTTTCCGAGCTCGATCCATATTTTTAAAGGCGCGATGTCGGTAAGTTTCATTTATTTTTCTCCTTCGAATTCCCCTTGATATTTTTAACAGATTTCGGAATCATAATTTTAAACCTTGAACCCTGACCGGGCCTGGACTCGACGCTTATCTTGCCGCCGTGCTGATCGATGATTTTGTCGGCAATAAAAAGCCCGAGTCCGGTTCCTTTGTTGCCTTTAGATGAAAAGAACAGCGTGAACAAACTTTCACGGGTCTCCCGGTCCATTCCGATGCCATTGTCGTTTATTTCAAATTGAATCTGTTTTTCGTTCTGTTGAATACTGAAGCGGATCTTATGGGATTTTTTAGCTTCATCTTCGATGCAGGCGTCTAACGCATTTTCCAAAATATTGATCAGCGCCAGGCGCACAACACCGGCATCAATTTCAAGCTCTCCTATAGCCGTGTTAAAGTCCCGGACAAATTCAATGCCGTTTGCTTTTATTTTGGGTTCAACCGTTGAAGCCACATCTTCGGCAAAGCTTAAACCATCGATGCGATCCCATTTCAGCTCTCTTTCCTTGGCAAAGAACAGGATATTGTGAACCAGTTTGCGGATGCGGCTAACAATGTTTTTGACATCCTGCCAGCCCTCCTTAACTCTTTCGGGTTTGTCTTTGGCAAACCCGGTCTCCACAAGATACATGCCGCCGTCCAGGCCCGTCAGCAGGCCTTTGATTCCATGTGATATCGAGCTTATTTTCAAACCCAATGATGACAGATGATCCTGAAGCTTGCGAATCTGGGTGATGTTGGTGGACATTTCCATAACATGGGTGATTTCTCCGGCGGTATTTTTTAAAGGCGCCGTCCAGATCAACACGTTGTATTGCTCACCGGCTTTGGATGTGACCACCATCTCCGCCTGGTGGGATTGCCCGTCTTCAAATGTTTTGGCAACCGGACAGTTGGAGCAGGGCTCATCCCGATGTTTGTAAACCTCATGGCAAAAAGCGCCGTATTCGACGTCAAAATCTTCTTTAAAGCGTCGGTTGGTTGCCGTCAGCCGAAACTGTCTATCCTGCACCGAGATATAACAGGGCACTTCATCAAAAAGCTGCTGGTAACGTTGCTGGGTGCGGTGCAATTCTTCCCGCAGACGATTGACTTCGGTAATATCGGCCGATATCTCCACGACCAGTTCGACATCACCGTCCTGATTGCGAATCGGTGCGGTGTGCACGATAACCGGAGCTTTATCGCCGTTTGCGGTTTTAACGGTTGCTTTTGTTCGCAGGCCTTTGCCGGTTTTAAAAGTTTGTTCAGCAGGGCATTTGAACTTGGCACCGGTTTTAGCCGTATAAACGTCCCAGCTGTTGCGGCCGACTTTATCACCCAGCCGCTCCCGATACAGTGGATTTACCGCAACAATCTTTAATTGGGAATTATGAACCGATACAAAGCAAGGCATTTCGTTGAAATAGGTTAAGCCCCCTTCCAGGTCCCCGGCAATATCGCGCAAGGCTGAAGAAAACCCCTCAACCGCCTGGCCGACGGCAACCTGCCGCTCGACTTCTATCAGCTTTGCTGATTTTTCACGAACCAGATTCTCAAGATTTTCAGTGTATTCCCGCAACTGCTGTCGCATGCGGATCTTTTCATGCGCCCGGTTGAGGGCAATTTCTAAAACATCATCGTTGATCGGTTTGGTGACAAAATCAACGGCCTGATACTTGAGGCTTTTTATGGCCAGGTCCATATCCCCATGGCCGGTAATCATTATGACTTCGGTATCGGGGTTTTCATGCTTTATCTTTTGCAATAGTTCGATGCCGTCCATTCCCGGCATTTTAATATCGGTGAGGACGATCGGCGGGGTCTCTTTGCGGAAGATTTTGAGGGCTTCTTCACCATCTTTTGCGGAAAAAACCGTATACCCGGCGTCGGATAATGCGATGCCGAGGACTTTACGAATACCTTCTTCGTCATCGACGAGTAATAATTTATTATCCATAATTGACGACCATAAAAATGAAACCTGATGGATTACCGCGCACCGGATCGGCGGATTTTGTGTCCCAGAAATATATTACAAAAGTCGTGCAGTATATTTTAGTTCAGTTGAG
>CBDUUO010000618.1:0-2366 GCA_965370395.1 uncultured bacterium | reverse complement strand
AATAGCCTACCAGCACACCCCTTCCTATATCAAAAATAAAGTGTCAAAAAAGGCGAATTGTCAATCGGCATTTAAATTTGACCCACCATCGGCGTCCAATATTGACCCACCTTTGAGCATGAAGATTCAAATTAGTTTGTGATTATCTCAGCTAAGAGGCTCTGTGTTTCATTCTCCAGCTTTCGTTTCCGGTTTCGATAATTTCACAGTGATGTGTCAGGCGATCGAGCATAGCAGTGGTCATTTTCTTATCGCCAAAGACCTGAGGCCATTCGCCGAAGGTCAAATTTGTGGTAATGATCACTGAGGTCTGTTCGTAGAGCTTCGAGATGAGATGGAAGAGCAGCTGACTGCCGGTTTTGGAGAACGGCAAGTAGCCCAGTTCATCGAGCACCACCAGATCGAAGCGAACCAGTTTGGCGGTAATCTTGCCGCCATCACCGGCTAATTTTTCCTGCTCCAGTTCATTGGCCAAATCCACCAGGTTGTAAAATCGCGCCCGTACTCCGTTGCGTACCGCCTGAGCGGCAACCGCAATCGACAGATGCGTCTTACCGGTTCCGGTGCCACCAACAAAAATCAGGTTGATGTGATTCTCTATAAAGGCACTCTCATACAATGAACGGATTTGTTTATCATCCACAGCCGATTCTTTGAAGTTGAAGCTGTCCAGATCTTTCATAACCGGCAAGCGTGCCTGGCCCAAACGGTAACGGATACTGCGCAGATGCCGCTCAGCGGCCTCGGCCTGAAGTAGTTCCAACAGGATCTTTTCCACCGCGGATCGACGTTTACGACCATCTGTGAGCACCTCATCAAAGACGGCGTGCATCCCCCGCAGCTTGAGGGTATCCATCAGTTGCAAAATCTCATTGCGCAGCATGACGCACCTCTTTGAGTAGTCGGTCATATCGACAGCAATCAGACAGCGGCTCCTGCTTCAAGACCAGATGTGGCGGAAGATCGACAACAATTTCTGGATGTTGATTTCGGTTGCGATAAGATTGATCTATTTGCACTAAATTAAACCAATTGAAATTAAAAAATTCTACAACAAATGCGCACAAACTAAACTGCCTTACAAAACCTGTGATATCAACTTTTTATACACAACCCCTTAATTCGAATGCCTGCCCCGCAGGGAGCGTAAGAGACTCGTGCGGGGTTAACAACCTAACCCGCAATTCCCTTGACCCCAACAATCACTTATTATATTATACCCTCTGGCCAAACCAGAAACTCACAACTCTTTTAGCGCCGACACCGGCATTGTTTGCGCTCCTTTATACGCTTGAACCTAAAGCCCCTTCTCAAAGCGAAAACCAAATCTCCACTTAAGGCCACAAAAAACAACCAGGCAACTCCGATTGAATCAAAATCCCGTGTGCCTTTGAGAAGCTGATTTTTATGTTATAGCATCTTTGCCGGCCATATATTTGAAACTGGAGAAAATATAAGATGGTTGAGATCAAATATATTCTGGGCCCAATGCGATTGCCCTTCTTAATTTTAACCCCGGCCTGTGTTGCCCTTGGTTTTGGTGCGGCGCTTTGGACACAGGGGTATGTTGCACCTTTTCAATTGATCATGGTGCTTGTCGGCGCAGTTTCGGCTCATATCAGCGCTAATGCTTTTAATGAATATTTTGATTTTAAAAGTGGGTTAGATTTTCATACTCAACGCACACCATTTAGTGGGGGAAGCGGTACTCTCCCAGCAAATCCCCACATGGTTAAACATGCATTGGTCATAGCTATAGCCACATTTGCCGTTGTTGTCGGCATTGGATTTTATTTTTTAATCGTGCGTGGCCCTGCATTGCTTGCCATAGGTATACCGGGGCTGTTTCTGTTGATTTTCTACACACCATGGATTACTCACCATCCTTATATGTGCTTAGTTGCACCGGGACTGGGTTTTGGTCCATTCATGGTAATTGGCACCCATGTTGCTCTAACAGGAAGCTATAGCTGGACAGCGTTAGTTGCATCGATGATTCCGTTTTTTCTAGTAAGCAATTTATTGCTACTGAATCAATTCCCGGACGTGGAAGCAGACCGTGATGTCGGCCGTAAGCATTTGCCAATTGTTATCGGTCGTCGTGCCAGCAGTTTGTTGTATGTTGGATTTCTGTTGATGGCGTATCTATCGTTGATTTGGGGCGTCTACAATCAATATCTACCTAAGGCGAGTCTTGTCGGACTTGCAACTGCCATTTTAGCCGTTCCGGTGAGTATTGGCTCCTATCGCTATGCGGAGAACGTAAAAAAATTGATCCCATCAATGGGGATAAACGTAGCAATCAATATCCTCACGCCAGTTTTGGTATCGATCGGCTTAATCATTTGACCGGCTCTTCGAATTGA
>CBDUUO010000617.1:0-2368 GCA_965370395.1 uncultured bacterium | reverse complement strand
TAATGCCACAATGTGGTATGTAATGTCAAGAGAAATTTCCGCAGTAAATCCTCACCTTGTCACCTTTTTTTTATCCACGTTTATTTCAAATTCGGTTAACGCATCCAAAATATTCTTGAAGTTTTCGGTCTTGAAGCCGTCCAGGTTTATGCCCTTTTCATTGAGCTTGGCATTGATCTTGTTTTGAGCGCTTTCATGGCCTGATCAAAGGAAATATTGCCCTTATCGAGGTCTTCAAGCATATCGCCGGCAGGGTTGGCAGGCGTAATATCGATGAAATCAAAGAGCTCAAATTTAATCTGCCGATGGATGCGGCGGATTGCTTTAATGATTATATTCAAGTGATTGATATGCTCTGTAAGATCAATTTTCCGGGAGACAGGATATGGATTTGATGGATCATGAGGAATATATTTATCTGCCGTTGATGACGGTGGGTGAGGCGGCCAAATATCTGGGTGTGGGTCGCAAAATCATCTATCAGCTCATCGAATACGATCAACTCAACGTGGTCAGGAACAGAGGCGCAGTTCGCATCGAAAAACGAAGTCTGGATGAAATCAGAAGGCAGGGGATCATGCCTTAACTTCCCCATAATTTTCGGATATTTTTATAAGGAAAAACGATGAAACTAAAATCAATCCATTCAGCTATCCAACTGGCTGATAAGTTAGAACATATTTTTGTGGCCACCGCCGACTCCGGCGGAACCCCTCATGTGGCGGCAGCAGGTGAGCTCAGCCATGATTCCGGGAATCATGTATCTGTGGCTGCCTGGTTCTGCCCGGGAACCCTGGCGAACCTGAAAAATAACAAACAAATTTCATTGGTTGTGTGGGATGCTTCAGATGATCATGGATTTCAACTACTGGGGGAGGTGGAACAGATAGAGGAACTGGCGATGCTGAACGGCTTTGCTCCTGAAATTGAAGCGCCGTCCTCCATGCCGCAGGTTGAGCGCAGGCTGTACGTGCGGGTGGATAAGGCGATCCGTTTCAGCCATGCGCCCCATAGTGATATTGAAGACGAATAGGGGGGCAATTCTCGGTGAAATTAAGCAAAAGATTGCTTCGTCGCTCACGCTCCGCGCAATGACAGCACGAAACATTCGCGGGTCATTGCGAGCGAAGCGAAGCAATCTCAACGCTCTGGTATCTCACCGAGAATTGCTCGGATGAAAAGGGTGAAGCATCTGAATCGTAATCGGATCTTGAATAAAAAAATCGCCGGGTTTTTTTAATTCCCGACGATTTGGAATCTGTTGTAAAAGTTCAGAAAATCAAAATATAATTTAAAACAACTCCTTATAAAGCCCCAAACTTTTTTTGCCGGGCTCTTTTTTTACCATTCAAACTGCGCTTCACATTTTCTTTTATTTCCTTTGATTTGGAATTGATCACCTTGTAGCTGTACTTGAGGTTCTTTTCGACCAGATCCGGGTAATTTCTAATATTGTTTCGCAGTTTGACGCCGTTTGAGGTTACCTTGCGGATCAGATCGATTTCTTTGCCGACCACCTTTGTTTTTTTCTTCTTAATGGCATCAAGAAACGCCTTGCGGCTAGGTTTGCACGCTGCATAGGTCACGACTCTTCCCATCTGGGATATACGGTGGCCGTCGCTGCCGCCGGTGATTCCCTTGTCCAGGTTAAATCCCAGCAACGCACTGCGCAGATTCGATTTATTCATATTCTCTGAATTGATTACCTCAACGCCGTCAACCTCGGAAAGAACACGTTCGAGGCGATCTTTCGGGAAATATGAATTCTGGATGCCGGTATAGACCCCGCAGAATGGATGGGGAAATATGATGACCGTTTTAAATTTCCGGGCCCGTTTGATAATTTCTTCCATCTCCAGCGAGGTGGAACTCATGATGTCATTGCCCATATAGGGGATGACATGGTCATTGTAGAAAACTTCAAGGCTTTCAATATGATAAAAATAAATGAGGACGTGGGTTCCTTCCCTGGATGTCATTTCAATGCCCGGTATGCTGAAGATACCCCGATATTCATCAATTTCAACAGCGCCTCGTATTTCATTATGATCGGTTACCGCAATGCCGATTCCAAGGTCATGTGCTTTTCTGGCAATCGCCTCTACCGTATTAAAGCCATCCGAATAGTGGGAATGAAAATGCAGATCCACCACGGTGTTTTCTTTTTTTAATTCAGCCAGATTCGGTCTTTCAAATTGAATGCGATGATTATCGATCATGTTTTGCCATACCTGTTTTTATTTCGATACGCGAGCGTATATAGTGGTTGTCAAAAAAACGTTCCGTTATTAAAACGTTTTTTTCTACAACCACTTATGCCGCAATTCAGTGATTCGGAATATTATTATGAAAAGCGGTATAAAATGCG
>CBDUUO010000616.1:0-2368 GCA_965370395.1 uncultured bacterium | reverse complement strand
CCAGGTGATCTCAGGAACATTCAGCGGAGAGCGGATGGAATCAAGGGTTCTGGAAGAGCAGATTCAGCAAGCTGTGGCCAGGGGTCAGCGCTCGATAGAGGTCCGTGCCTTTGGTCAGCATGGCATCGGCGGCCGGCTCTGGCGTATCGGAAATGAACCGATTCATGTCAAAATATCCGGCCACCCCGGACAGCGGGTGGGCTCCATGGGCTTTCCCAACACCTTTATCGAAGTCCTGGGTCCGGCCTCGGATGATGTCGGCTGGCTCAATGCCGGTGCCGAGATTGTCATTCATGGAAATGCGAGCAATGGCTGCGCCAATGCCATGGCGCAGGGCAAAATTTTTCTCGCCGGTAACATCGGTGCCCGCGGTATGACCATGACCAAGCATAATCCGCGTTTTGCGCCGCCTGAACTCTGGGTGCTGGGTTCTGCCGGTGATTACTTCGGTGAGTTTATGGCCGGTGGAATTGCCGTGATTTGCGGGCATGAGCCCCAGAACCCGGAAAATGTTCTGGGCTATCGGCCCTTTGTCGGAATGGTTGGCGGGAAGGTTTTCTTCCGGGGACCGCATAGCGGCTACAGCCGGCGCGATGCCAAACGGGTTCCGATCAAAGACGATGACTGGAACTGGCTGGCAGAGAACCTTAAGGTGTTTTTGCAACGAATTGATCGGTCCGAGCTTTACAAGACGTTTTCCGACAAAGAGCAGTGGCAGCTTCTGGTGGCGCGCTCCGCCCAGGAAAAAGTCTCCAGCCCGATGCGATCCATGCATTCATTTCGAGCGGATACCTGGGATAAGGAGCTGGGCCAGGGCGGTTTAATCGGCGATCTTACCCATCTGGATCGAACGCCCATTGCATTGATCACCAACAGCTTCCTGCGGCGATTTGTTCCGGTCTGGGAGAATCGCAAATATGCTGCACCCTGTGAAGCGACCTGTCCGACCGGCATTCCCGTGCAGGAAAGATGGCGCCTGATTCGTGAAGGTCGCGTGGATGAAGCGGTGGATCTGGCACTGGGTTATACGCCCTTTCCGGCATCGGTGTGCGGATATTTGTGCCCCAACCTGTGTATGCAGTCCTGCACGCGGCAAATTTCAGCAATGGCACCGGTGGACGTCACCCAGCTGGGCCAGGCGAGTCTCGAGGCCAAACTGCCCGATCTTCCACCGCAAAGCGATAAAAAAATCGCGGTCATCGGCGGAGGGCCGGCCGGGATCTCCGTTGCCTGGCAGCTGCGCCAGCAAGGGCATCAGGTCACCATTTACGAGGTGGCAAAGACACTCGGCGGGAAAATAACGCAGATTATTCCGGAGAGCCGCATTCCCAAAAAAGTGATTACCAAAGAGATGCAACGCATCAAAGAGGTGATTCCCCAGGTAAACCTTCAACAGCCCCTGGGCCCGAAAGACATCATCCAGCTCAAAGAGGATTTTGATTTTGTCGTTATTGCCACCGGAGCTCAGAAACCCAGAAGCCTGCCGATTCCGGGGAATGAAAGGACCATCACGGCTCTTGATTTTCTGAAGGCAGCCAAAACAAACAAAGCCAAGGTGGGCAAAAATGCGGTCATCATCGGAGCCGGCAATGTGGGTTGCGATGCGGCTGCTGAAGCACACCGTCTGGGAGCCCGGAAAATCACCCTGCTGGATATTCAGGAACCGGCATCTTTCGGCAAAGAAAGAGATGCCGCTGAGGCGGTAGGGGCCGAATTTATGTGGCCGGTGTTTACCCAGGAAATTACCCCATCCGGTGTGAAACTGACCACGGGAGAAGAGGTGCCTGCAGATACGGTGATTGTTTCCATTGGCGAGGTGCCGGATCTCGAGTTTATCCCCGAAACGGTCACAACCGAAAACGGGTTTGTTAAGATAAATGACAACTATCAGACGTCAGACCCCCAAATCTTTGCCATCGGCGATGTGGCCAAGCCGGGGTTGCTGACCGAAGCCATTGGTTCCGGCCGGGTTGTTGCCCGGACGATTTGCGACATTTTAGAGGGCAAAAAGCCGGTTTTCGAAAAGCGCTCCATGATCGATCGCCGGCGGGTGACACTGGAATATTTTGATCCCCGGATTACCGAATTTGCCGATCTGGATCATTGCGGGTCTCAATGCTCATCCTGCGGTGCCTGCCGGGACTGCGGCATCTGTGTCTCCGTCTGCCCGCAGTCTGCCATCAGCAAAAAAGATCTGGAAAATAACGCTTATGAATACGTCGTGGATGAAAACCTTTGCATCGGATGCGGCTTCTGTGCCGGCGCTTGTCCCTGTGGCGTGTGGGACCTTGTGGAGAATACACCCATAGATTAGAAGCTATCTCAAAAATAGAAGTTTATCTTCGAAGACAGAGAAACAAAGTTCCAA
>CBDUUO010000615.1:0-2373 GCA_965370395.1 uncultured bacterium | reverse complement strand
CAGATGACAGAGGACAACGGACAGAAGAACAGAAGGCGGAATTCGGAAGAGAGAACCGGAAGCAAATTGGATGCGGATTAGCAGGCAGGATGATATTCGCCAAAGGAAACCCGGATTGCCGGGTTACTTGGAGCGATTGGATGAACCTAAAAATATAACCTTGGGCTGATTTTTGCGGGCGACTGAACGGGTTTTATACATTTGGCCTTTATCTTTGAAATAGATGTTTATTTCTAAGCCAATTCCGGAATTTGTTATTCTGACGACTTTTCCAGCTGCTTGAACCTGGTTACCCGATTCGGTGAAGGTAAATGAGATCGCGATTTCTTGACCGATGAGTAGCTCCTGGTCCGTCTTGATAAAAATTCCGGAAGAACTGACGTTTTGAATGGTTGCACTAAATTTGTAAGTGTCCGTTAAACAACGCACGCTGACGGTTTGGTTTTTGCTAAAAACTAATCGGGCATCCTTTCTGGATTTCAGGTGTTTGTTCGCATACATTAAGACTTCTTTCCTCTTCTCCTGATACCCAGTAGGCCGATAATTCCGGTTGCAAGAAGAATCATAATTGCCGGCCAGGGAATTTGACCCGGACCCTTTGATGCGTTGATTTTTAGATGAGCGATAATGCCTGTAAAGATACCCGCTTCAGCCAATCCAATAAACCCGTAGACGGCTACAATTGCTAGTACAAATGCGATCAATGTTTTCATATTTCCTCATCGAAATGGAGCGGGTGCAGGATTCGAACCTGTCAGCGACCTTGCTAGGCCTCGCTCCCCTTAGAGCCCCCGCTCATTGATTTTCTTGAATTTTAAGGGAACAAGGGGTTGGGGTTCCCAAAGGCATTACCGGTTTGAAAGGTAAAAGGGGTAAATTGAGAACCCGCCCCCTAACCGATAGAAGCGCCTGCCTCGAGCCGAACCTGAATGCCAAAGGTAAAAGCATCGGCAGACACTTTTGCAAAAAGCAAAAAATATGCCAATGGTTCTAAATATTATATTCACAATAAAATTAAATAGTTATAAAATTTTATAAATTTAGAAGCTTGAAAAATTGGGCAATAAACTACACAATTCTGTTACCTGAATTACATATATATTGTGTAGACGGAGAACGGGTTCCCCGGGTGTCTGGGCTTGTCGATTTGGTTTTTGGTAAAAGAGTCTTTCTTTCAGATTCCGCTTTTGCTATCTAGCGTTCTTTATTCTTTAAATCGCAAGAATCGGGTGGAAGCATTGCTGTAGCGAGATTATAGTGGTGCAAAAATTTATGCGACTCAAACGGAGGTTATACCGCTTTCCATAATAATGTTCCGAATTACGGAATTGCGGTATAAACGCTTGCACGATTGTACGGTTGTAGAAAAAAACGTTTGAATACCGCAACGTTTTTTTGACAACCACTATAAAGGGAAGGTTTTATCGGAGATGAGTTCCAACATCCTTTTTTTATATGGATCCACCGTTATCATATGGGGCACAACCTGGCTGGCGATTAAATTTCAGCTGGGCAGCGTTGACCCGATGGTTTCTGTTCTTTATCGTTTTATCGTCGCAGCGCTGACGCTGTTCTTATATTGCAAATTACGGGGCCTGAAAATGCGGTTTCGTCTGAAGGATCACATCTTTATGGCGCTGCAGGGGCTGGTTCTTTTTTCCGTCAATTACTGGCTGATTTATCTGGCCGAAGTGCATGTCACCAGCGGATTGGTTGCGGTAATTTTCTCCAGCATTGTTTTTATGAATATGGTCAACGGGGCTGTGTTGCTGGGTTCTCCGATTCGCTCAACTGTCGTGCTGGGGGGCGCAATCGGGGTTTTGGGAATTATGCTTGTTTTCTGGCCCCAGCTGCTATCTTTCAGCCTTTCTGATAAAACCGCCCTGGGCCTGTTGTTGAGCATTGTATCAACCTTTATGGCTTCCCTGGGTAATATTATTTCGGCACGTCACCAGCAAAACAATCTGCCGGTTGTCCAGACCAACGCATACGGCATGGCTTACGGCGTCGGAATCATCGGAGTTATTTCCGTTGCAAGCGGCAAAACGTTCAGCTTTGAAATGTCGCTTCCTTACGTCGGCTCTCTCTTTTACCTTTCACTTTTTGGAACCGTTATCGCCTTTGGGTGCTATCTGAAACTCATCGGCAAAATCGGTGCTGATCGCGCAGCTTATGCCACTATGCTTTTTCCGATTGTAGCCCTTGGCATTTCGACGGTTTACGAAGGCTATCAATGGGCTCCCCACAATGTAATCGGAATGGCGGTCGTGCTGATCGGCAACTGGCTGGTGTTGAACAAAAGGGCGCTGGCCAAGCTGCGGCCGGAGTAACGGGTCAAAAATGACGGTTTATAGCGGTTGTCATAAATATGTT
>CBDUUO010000614.1:0-2378 GCA_965370395.1 uncultured bacterium | reverse complement strand
GTAAAAACCCGTATGAATTTAGGCGATAAAAAAATATTTGCCACGCTTTTCTTTTCCATATTCGCCACCGTCACCGGCGTTGGAATCGTGGTGCCGCTGCTGCCGGTTTACGCACATGACCTGGGAGCCAGCGGCTTTTTTATTGGAATGATTTTTGGCGCTTTTTCACTGGGGCGAATATTTTTCCTGCCCTACTTTGGCCGACTTTCAGACACTAAAGGACGCAAGCCGCTGATCGTTCCCGGGCTTTTGGCTTACACGGTCATCTCATTGGGATTTATTTTTTTCAAAGAGGTCAATGCCCTCATTGTCCTGCGGTTTTTTCAGGGAATTGCTTCCGCCATGCTGATGCCGATCATCCAGGCATACGTCGGTGATATTACACCGACCGGCAATGAAGGATTCACCATGGGGCTTTTTAACATGTCCATGTTCTGCGGGCTAAGTATCGGACCCTTATTGGGCGGCGTCATCCATGACCGTTTCAATCTGGAAACCTCATTTGTCTGTATGGGCTTGCTGGCCCTAATTGGTTTTTTATTATGCCTTTTTTTGCTGCCCCCGACCCGTTCAGAAAAATTTATCACCAGCGGCAAGTCCCCATATGCCTGGAAGCAACTATTTTTGGATCGGAATATCGCCAGTATTTTTCTTTTCAGATTCTCCCATATCCTGTGCATCGGAATTATCTGGGCCTTCCTGCCGCTGTTTGCAAGATTAAAGTTTTCATCTTCAAGCTCGGCCATCGGCATATTAATCATGGTGGGCGTGCTCGTCAGCGGCGTGCTCCACCTGCCCATGGGGCTTCTGGCGGACAAAATCAGCAAAAAAGGCATGGTGGTTGTCGGCGGCCTGATCATTGCGGGTGCCGTTTTTTCATTTGAATGGGTCCAGGGCTTCAGGGGGCTGGTATGGGCCAGTATTTTTGTGGGAATCGGCGGGGGGATTGCCATGCCGGCCTTAATGGCCATTGCGGTCGTTAAAGGCAGCGAAACCGATTCGATGGGATCAGTGATGGCAATTTTAACACTGGCGCACAGCCTGGGTATGCTTTGCGGATCCCTGATCGGTGGTCTGATGATGGATGTGTTTCAGCTGCGCGCTGCTTTCCCGCTGGGTGCGGCCGTTATGGCTGTAACCGTTGCTGTGTTTGTATTTAGCACAAGCTCCCAGACAAGATTATCGAATAGTTAAATTGACATCAATCATATTAGCATTACATTAGAAAAAAACAAGTTAGGGGCTTCGCCCCGATTGGAATGGTGGGTGGAAGAATCTATGAGTACCAAACGAGATTATTACGAAATTTTGAATGTCAGCCGAAATGCCACCGGTAATGAATTAAAAACAGCCTATCGCCAACTGGCATTAAAATACCACCCGGACAGAAATCCAGACAACAAATCAGCTGAAGAAAAATTTAAAGCTGCTGCTGAAGCTTACGAGGTTCTGCGGGATCCGCAAAAGCGCTCCCTTTATGATCAATATGGCCATGCCGGGCTTGAAAATACCGGCTTTCACGGATTCGGCGGCTTTGAAGATATTTTTTCAAGCTTTGGAGACATTTTTGAGGATTTTTTCGGTTTCACATCCCGGCGGCACTCAAGGAGCCGGGCCATGCCCGGAGCCAATTTGCGATATGATCTGAGTCTGGATTTTATGGAAGCGGTTTTTGGAACCGAAACCGAAATTGAAATCGAAAAGCGGGAAATTTGTCCCGACTGTGGCGGCAATGGTTGCGAAAAAGGCACCGAACCGGAAATCTGCCGGCATTGCAGCGGCACCGGTCAAGTTTCCCGCAGTCAGGGATTCTTTACGGTCCGTACCACCTGTCCGACATGCCGCGGTAATGGCCAGGTCATTGCTCATCCCTGCTCGAAATGCCGTGGCACGGGCCAGGTAATGGCCAGCAAAAAAGTCGCGGTCAAAATTCCGGCCGGTGTTGATCACGGCTCCAGATTGCGGCTGACCGGCGAGGGTGAGCCGGGTGTATATGGAGGTCCCCCCGGCGATCTCTATGTTTTCATCCATGCGAAGCCTCATGAGTTCTTCAAGCGCCGGGGTACCGATATTATTTGTGAGATTCAAATCTCATTTGTTCAGGCCGCGCTGGGCGATAAAATCAGTGTTCCGACCTTAAATGGCAACAAAACCCTGGAGGTTCCAAAAGGGACTCAACCGGGTGACGTATTTTTTTTCAATGGAAAAGGCATCCCATCGTTAAGAACGCGCGGACGGGGCGACCAGATTATCCAGGTGGCAATAAAAACACCCACCCATCTAACCAAAAAACAGGAAGCCATTCTGCAAGAATTTGCCAAGCTCGAAACCAAAAAGCTTTCAAATAAAATAAAGAACATCCTCAAAGGAGATACCGG
>CBDUUO010000613.1:0-2389 GCA_965370395.1 uncultured bacterium | reverse complement strand
TCTTGTTGTTTTTATTTAAAAAAACCTAGACTTTTACGGAACAATGTGCCATATTGGACGTTATCGACAACCCGCAGAAGACACAACAAACTATCGCTATCGGAACGTTATTTTGACAAACGCTCTAAAGGGATTGACTTCGTCCCAAAAACCCGCTAAAAGAAGCATTTTCTATACAGAACGACCTAAATCATTGCGCATACATACACAGCGATTTGAAAGTTTGACCGCTTTGGATAGCTTTCATGCCGGCCATTCGCCCGTAAGATGCGTAATTAATTGGGGCGCTGTGTATAATCAAACCAGGACTTGACATCAAGAAAAAAATACATACATATATTTCAGCAAAAAAAAGTGACATAACGAGTTAACTGCCTGATATCTTTTTTATATCAATTTCAGGAGGATGAATATGCCGTTTTACGAGTTTCAATGCCCGGAAGGCACAATAACCGAAAGCCTGGTTCCCATGGGTACCGCGCACATCAAATGCCCCAAGTGTAACAAGCGGGCCAAGAAGATCATGTCAGCCTGTTCGTTTAAATTGGTCGGGGACGGATGGTATGCCGATGGGTATTCTTCAACGAAGAAAGCCTCGGGTAAAACTTCTACCAAAAGCGCTAAAAAGGAAACTAAAAATAAAAAACCGTGATCGAACCTTAGCTTGAAGATCAGTACAAATCCGGCACAAAATTTAGTCACCCAACACGTTATGTGAAAGCCGCACACCATACTTTTCCATTTCATAAAAGTTTAAGCATCCCTCCTGTGGTTCTGCGACAGGGGGGTTGCTTTTTTCCGGCAAAGTCATTTTCTTCCATTTCAATACCGCCCGCCTGGCGCCCGGGTGACCCTATCGCGATGCAAGAGGTGAAATGTGGAATCAAAATGTGAATATTCAAGCATACAAATCCCCAATGATCCCAAGTATGCAACCGCAGCTGCCATCTATGTATGCGAAATCGCCCGTACGATCGGAATGCAAAAACAAGAATTAGAATCTCTTGAAAAAGGCATTATCGAAGCCATCAACGCCCTGATCGGGTATTCCTTCGAAGCCGGTGAAAAAGGTATCCTGGAGGTATTCTGTGAACGCATTGCTGAAGGTTTTAAGGTGAGCCTGCGGGATAAAGGACTGCCTTTCGGGGCTGTAGAAGCAGAATTATCAATCACTGAAGGTCAAGTTGACGACCTCCCCGGAATGGCAGAACCAATTTCCCATCTAAAGGAATACCTCGATGAAATTCGACTGCACAATCTGGGTCCGCAAGGCAAGGAGCTGGTTTTAATAAAGCATCTGAAAAATAAAAATATCACTGACTATTACGCCGCCTGCGACCTGGAGCCATATGAACCATCGACACCGCCAATTGCCTTGTCCGCCGATCAATTAAAATGCAGGGTCCGGCAGATGAAACCGACCGATGCAGCCGAAGTATCAAAAACCATATATAAAACCTACGGCTATACCTATCCCCACGACTATGTCTACTATCCCGAAAAAATTATCGCCCTGAATGAAAGCGGCCGGATTTTCTCTGCCGTTGCCATTGCCGGTGATAAAGAAATTGCCGGATATGGCGTCTTTCAAATCTGGCAAGAAAACTCTCAAATCGTTGAAATGGCCCAGGGTGTCGTCAAACCGGAGTTTCGCTCCCTGGGGTGTTTTCGCAATATAACCCAATACCTGTTAGATCAGGTAAAATCCCGCGGCATCAAAGGCGCCTTCGGGGAGGCGGTTACCAATCACACGGTATCGCAGCATACGGTTCATGGATTCGGTTTCAGAGACTGTGGATTGAGACTGGGATTGGTACCGCCAAACACCTTGTTTAAAGGTATGAATGGCAAAATTCCTTATCGGGTGAGCAATCTGGTGCAATTTTTATATCTGCAACTGCCGCCGCCGCTCTCTATAGAGATTTATGCGCCGCCGCATCACAAAGACATGATTGCCGCTCTGTATAAAGAACTGGGTGTTCGGCCTGAGATTAAAAAGGCGGTACCGGCGAAAACGAAAAAGGCCGCAGCGACATCGATCGTTAAAACAAAGCAGGTCGGATCAATGAGTTATGCCCGCATTATCATTGAGCGCTATGGTCAAAATATCGTCGACGAGCTAAAAACCAGCGTAAAGGAACTGTGCCTGAGCAAAACCGAAATTGTAAATCTTTTCTTAAACCTGTCCGACCCGCTGATTTGCACATACACTCAGCAATTTGAGAAGCTGGGATTTTTCTTTGCCGGTATATTGCCGGGCGGGTTTACGGATGGTGATGCATTGATTCTGCAGTATTTAAACAACGTGCCGATCGATTATGATGCCATTCAGGTCAAATCCGCCATTGCCGGAAAGCTGCTGGCCTATGTTCGAGAACACGATCCGAAT
>CBDUUO010000612.1:0-2392 GCA_965370395.1 uncultured bacterium | reverse complement strand
AAAAAATTTGATATTCGATATTGTTTCGAGTTTCGAATTTCGATATTCGGATTTTGTCTGAACATGACTTTTCGTTCAGACACTATTTATATAGAAAAAGTCTCCAGAAATCAAGTTAGTATCTTATAAATATATTTTAAATCCTCTTTGGATCCTTTGAATATTAGAGAAAATTTTTTTGAGAATTACTGTCTCCTTGACGTTTCTCTTAAATTTCTATAAAGAGAAAGGAGTACCGACAAGCATTTTTAACCAGTGTCCATCAGGAAATGGGAGATAAACGCAATGAAAGCATGGAAAACTTATCTCAATGAACACAAAGACCAATTTGTCAACGAACTGCTGGAATTTATACGCATTCCCAGCATTTCCAGTTTGCCTGATCATATGCTTCATGTTCAGCAGGCAGCAGAATGGGTCAAGAACAGATTGAAATCGGCCGGGATTGAATCAGTTAAAATCATGCCTACAGGCGGTCATCCAGTGGTTTACGGAGACTGGCTTCACGCCGATGGCAAACCGACAATTTTGATTTACGGCCATTTCGATATCCAACCTGTTGACCCCCTGGATTTGTGGGACAATCCGCCTTTTGAGCCGATAATAAAGGACGGCCGCATTTACGCGCGGGGGGCGACTGATGACAAAGGAAATCTATTTATTCCGATCATTGTTACAGAGGCTATGCTAAGAACCGAGGAAAAATTACCGGTCAACCTCAAGTTTCTCTTCGAAGGTCAGGAAGAGATCGGAAGTCCCCAGTTGCAAGATTTTATAGCAGCCAACAAAGACTTACTTGCATGCGATCTGGTTTTGAGTGCCGATGGTGGTCAGTGGGATGAGAATCAGCCGGCCCTGGTTCTGGGCACCAGAGGAATGGCTTCATTATACATAGACGTGCAAGGACCGGATCATGACCTTCACTCCGGAACTTACGGCGGTACCATTGCCAACCCAATTCACGCTCTCGTCCAAATCCTGGACTCAATGCACGATCATAATGGACGAGTCACTGTGGACGGATTCTATGACGACGTCCGGCCATTGACCGATGAAGAACGAACCCAGTTTGGCTGGGTGCCCTTTGACAAGGCCGAATACCTGAGTGAGACTGGTTCAACCGGCATTTTTGGAGAGCCGGGATTCAATACTTATGAGCGAGCATGGGCCCGTCCAACCGTGGAAGTAAATGGCATATATGGAGGCTTTCAGGGTGAGGGAGTGAAAACGGTCCTTCCCAGCACGGCTCATGCCAAGATATCTTGCCGACTCGTGGCCGACCAGGATCCAGCCAAAATCGCCGATCTGATTAAAACACATGTGTACAAAGTGGCACTGCCTGATGTCAAGGTGAGAGTCACCAAAGGTGAGGGCGGGGCGATCCCATATCTGGTCCCAGTCTCTGACCGCGGCATGCGCATCGCAGCCTCGGTCCTTCACGATCTATACGGCAAAGAGCCTTATCAAATCCGCATGGGCGGAACCATTCCGGTAAACGCTCTATTTCTCCAGCATCTTCAGGTTTATACTATCGTTTTCGCCTTTGGCCTTCATGACGAGTGCCAGCACTCGCCAAATGAGTTCTTTCGGTTGTCCAGCTACGAACGGGGTCAAAAGGCCTATGGAATGCTCCTGAATCGGCTGGGAGAGGAATTATCTTCAACTTCAAACCTGACACTTAAAACCTAAAACGTGATGAATTCGTCTTTTTACGGATTCATCAATATTATATATGCAAGAATTAACCGACCGGAATTATCTAAAGGGTTTCTTTCTCGTTTCTTTTGCGGCAACGATGTGGTCATTTGGTGCTTTGATCGTCCGTTACATGGTGGATGCTCAAATTTATCAATGGCAATATTTGTTTTTCAGAGGCCTTATGATCGCAACAGTGCTGTTGATCTACCTCATGGCAAGAAAAGGTATTGCCTTTGTAATCGATTTCAAAAATATCGGTTTTTCAGGCCTGATTGGGGCCTGTGGGCTTGTGGCTGCGTTTAGCGGTTTTATCTGGTCAATCACACTGACAACGGCGGCAAACACCCTCTTCATGCTGGCTGTTACACCTTTCATTGCTGCCATTTTGGGTATTATATTGTTGCAAGAAAAGATTCGTTCCATGACTTGGGTGGCTATGGTGATCGCGCTAGTCGGTGTTCTTGTTATGGTCACAGAAGGATTGGAGACGGGCAATCTCCTTGGCAACCTTGTTGCGCTGGTGTCTGCAATAGGCTTTGCCGTCTTCTCGGTGAGTCTACGGTGGCGAAAGGAAACACCACAATTCACAACTGTTGCTCTTGCGGGAGTCATTTGTGCCCTGTTTACTATGTTGATACTCTTTTTTAATAACAACACTCCGGCTATGCCGCTTCGCAACGTGTATCTCAGCATT
>CBDUUO010000611.1:0-2401 GCA_965370395.1 uncultured bacterium | reverse complement strand
AGCATAAAATCGCCGGGCCGCCGGGTTTAAAAATTGCTTGCAAAACTTGATTGTACTTGTATATTTGAAATATAATTTAACAGTATCGAAGTATGAAAGAAATGCGACAGTCGATTCGAAATGGAGAAATGAGTGGGCATTGCTGAAAGAAGAAAGCGCGAAAGATTGATGCGGCAAAAAATGATCCAGGAAGCCGCTTTGGAGCTGTTTATCAAAAAAGGCTTTTACTCGGTAAAAATGGAGGATATCTCCGAGAGGGCCGAACTGAGTATCGCCACGCTGTATTTATATTTCAAAAGCAAAGACGACCTTTATGCCTCTCTGATTGAAATTGCCCTTCAATATTTACATGATCAGATTCAAGCAATTTTTGCAAGCAAATCCTTAGATCCGAAAGCTAAAATTCTGGGCTTTAAAGAGGGGTTGTACAAGACGTATCAGCTACACCCCACCATTTTTCGAATCATTTTTCACGTCCAGCTTTATGACACGCTGACTTCCATAGATCCTAAAATTCTGGATCGACTCAATGGAACGACCCAAAAAATAATGCGGATGATCGCTGACACCTATAAAGCCGGGGTACACCAAGGAAAGTTTAAATACGTCAACACCACGGCCATTGTCGACATCTTATGGGCCACCTTTGCGGGTCTGGTATTGTGGGAGGATTCCAAACAAAAGCTGGATCCCAACAAGAACTTTCTAAAAGCAACCCTTGATCAAGCCTTTAAACTTTTTATCAATGGGGCCCTGAAAGATAAACAGCGGGAGGTCGTGATAGATAGACAACGGGTAAAAAACCTTAGAATTCGTCAAGGCTCCAAAGACCATTAATAAAGGGATTTTCACGCCGCTCGTATCCGATAGTGGAAGAAGATGTCAGGCCGTAATTGTGACCGGGAAAGATTGTGGTCTTATCGGGCAGCACCAGGAGTTTTGTGCGGATCGAATCCAAAAGTTGCGCTGCTGAAGCTTTGGGCCCATCAATCCTTCCCACCGAACCAACGAACAAGGTATCGCCGGTCAGACACTTGCCGTCAGCGGCATTATAGAGGCAAATACCCCCCGGGGTATGACCCGGGGTATGCAATACCTGCCACTGTTGCGCACCCACCCACACGCTGTCTCCATCTTCCAATACCGCGTCGGCCGGCGGTGATTTCCGGGCATTGAACATTTGGAGCCAAAAGTCCCCGATCTTGTCCAAATAGTCGGCTTCGGCGGCATGGATGAGGATTCTAGCACCGGTTTTAGCCTTCATTTCGGCATTGCCCATAATATGATCCACATGGCCGTGGGTGTTGATGATGGATTGGATACGCAAGTGGTTGCGCTCAGCCAGTTCGATCAACGCGACGACATCATCGGCTGGATCCACTACTGTCGCCTCGCCGGTCGCTAAATCACCGATCAGGTAAGAAAATACGGCATGTTTGCCAATTTCGATTTGACGAAAAAACATGGGGCTCACAATATCGTTCGGCTTTCAAGGCTCTGGAGATAGGTCCGTATCCCCTTGATACTTAAGCGGAAGGAAAAAAATTGATCGGGGAATTGCTTTAATTCGGGGAGCCGATCCAAAAAGGCGCCAAACAGCGCTTCATCATCCAAGGTTTGGTTTTGCGAAATAATCTCGAAAATACATTCGGTCCATCGGTCGTGACTCCGCTTAAGGTTTTCGTAAAAATGCTTATAATCCGACAAGAAATACACACCGCAGTGGGTAAAACAAATCTTATGGGGGGCTAAGGCTTTGATCAAATCGATCGAGATTTTGGCCGACTCCTTATCATAATCTGGCGGAGGTGCCAGTACGAAATTCGGCCGATTCTTATACTTTGAACCGAGTGCGTCACCGCAGAAAACCGAGGCTGAATCAGGATCGAAAAAGATGACATGGTGCTTGGCATGTCCAGGGGTGTAAAAGACCTCCAGATGGGTATCACCCAACTCAATGATATCACCCGAGTCGATCGTGCGGATCTGTTTTGCAGGCACCGGCAGCATTTCACCAATAGTCTCAAATTTTTTGCCATAAGCCTGCTTGACCCCTTTCAGCAAGTTGGTGGGATTCGCCAGATGGCGCGCTCCTTTGGCATGGACACAGATGCTCAGATTGGGGTTTTGCCGGGCCAAATAACCGGCGCCGCCGGCATGGTCGAGGTGAATGTGCGTAAGCGCCACATAATCAATGTCTTGGGGGGTTAACGCCAAGCGGCTCAGACCGGCGAAAAGCCTCCGGTTATCAGCCGGGTAGCCTGTTTCGATAATAATATTTTTCTTATCCCGGATTAACCAGCAGCAACGATGTTCATCAAATATCAGTAGCCTAACGCGTGAATCGACGGTTTCAACCCCAAGCATAAACACACCTTTTGCAAAGGCTGCCGTTGTTTTA
>CBDUUO010000610.1:0-2404 GCA_965370395.1 uncultured bacterium | reverse complement strand
TCGGCCAGCTCGACCGGTTTTGTCAGGAAGGTTTTTACGGAATCTTTGATGCGGTCGCCGAATTCATCCCGCCC
Organism: uncultured bacterium; assembly: GCA_965370395.1. GTDB lineage: Bacteria > Desulfobacterota > Desulfobacteria > Desulfobacterales > JAHEIW01 > JAHEIW01. The sequence continues at coordinate 2,330 of CBDUUO010000610.1, read as the reverse complement.
CTCGACTTCATATCCGGTAATAAAAGCGATTTTGGCATGCGGATTGAGATCAAAGATTTTTTCGGCACAGTTGATCCCATCCATTTCCGGCATGTTGATATCCATCAGAACCACTTCTGGTTTCATGGCCTCGAATTTTTCGATGGCGTCTTTACCGCTGCTGGCAATCGCCGACTGATACCCCAGGCCTTTGAGCAGGTTCTGCATGGCCTTGAGAATTTCTTCTTCGTCATCAACCACCAGGATGATCTCACCGTTGCCGTATGATATTTCAGCGGCGGGCTGGGGCTTTTCCTCGACAGCCGCAGCGGTTTCCACCAGCGGAAAGGTCATGGTAATGGTCGTACCCTTTTTGGGTTTGGACGCAATATGAATGAGGCCTTCATGGCTTTTGACAATTCCGTAAGTGGTTGAAAGCCCCAGGCCGGTGCCTTTGCCGATGGGTTTGGTCGTAAAGAAAGGATCGAAACATTGTTCGATGGTTTTGCGCTTCATTCCCTGGCCGGTGTCCGATATAATGAGCTCGGCGTGATTGCCGATCTGCCTGGCCTGGATGCGCAACTGCCCGCCGGCGGGCATGGCATCCCGCGCATTGGTGCACAGATTCATCAAAGCCTGGCTTAATCCGGAATAGTCTCCTAAAATCGACAGCGTATCGGGAACGTCGATTTGAACATCGATTTTCTTTTCAAATGATTTTTTAACCAGCCGGTAGGTCTCTTTGATCACTTCGACCAGATCCAGCTTGCTGAATTCTTTGGCCATTTGCTTGCGGGAAAACTGCAGCAGGCCGTCAACCAGCCCGGCGCCGCGTTTTACCGATCGAGTGATGCGCTCGGTAATCTCGGCAATATCGGATTCTTCCTTATAGTTCATCTGGATCACCTGGGTGTTTACCAGCACCTCGGTCAGGGTGTTGCGGAAATTGTGGGCCACACCGGCGGCAATGGTGCCGATGGCCTCCATTTTCTGTACATGCTGCAGCCGCAGCTCCAATTGTTTGCGCTCGGTGACATCGGTTATCAAAAGGATAGTAGTCAGCGGTTCGCCTTTTACCGGAATGCAGGTGATGGTCATCAGCCGGCCGCCAAAATCTACCGGATTGTTGGTGCCGATTTCAAAGCGCTTTGCGGACCCGGATTTTAATATGCCGGCCAATTTGTCGCGAACTTCACCGTCGAACAAATCCGGCGGATAGGATGCCAGCAGAAGACCTTTGTCCATCCCGAACATGGCAAACGCCCTGGCGTTGGCGTAAACCACCTTGCCGGAAAAAACTTCCAGAATGCCTTCGGACATGCTCTCTAAAATGGTTTCCAGATGGCGGTTGCGCGAAAGCAGCTCTTTGGTGAGCTGGCGGGCATAAATGCTTTCGAGGCCCTTGATCGGTTTGGGTTCGCCGTCTTTGCGCGGCACCTCGGAGGCCTCAATGGCCGCCAGCACATGCTTGGCCATCACATCGAAGGGCCCTTTGGCAATGTAAGCATCTGCGCCGATTTCGGTGTGATCGAAGTCAAGTTCGGCCACCGCGGCGGATAGAATGACCAGATAGCAGTCTTTTAAATGGGGCATTTTGCGGACGATGTGGCACAGCTTGTCACCGTCGATCTTGGGCATGATCAGGTCAAAAAACATGATATCCGGATAAAAGGAGGTCAGCAGATTCAGCGCTGCAAACCCGTCCTGAGCCGTAGCGACTTCGTGGCCTTCCTTTTCCAGCAAATCGTTGGCGAATTTTAACAGTACTCGATCATCGTCAACCAGCAGAATCTTTTTGCTCATAAGTTCAGAACCTATTTTTTTTAGACAGGATTAACAGGATTTTTTATTAGCCACAGACCCACACGGACTCACACTAACCTTTTGGCCGCCCGACTCCCCGCGATAAGGCATAGCCTTCCTCGGGACAAGCTGGCCGGCCAAAAAATGCCATTCGCTGCGCGAATATTAAATCTGCTGCAAAGTTACTTCGTGGCTAATTCCCATGTTTGTGTATATCTGTGTGTGCCTGCCGCGGCATAGCTGAAAGCGACGCCGGGTCCGTGGCTAATTATTTTTTAACCTAGTCTGTGTGCGTCTGTGTGCGTCCGTGGCTAATTATTTTTTAACCTAGTCTGCGGTGTCTGCGTGAGTCTGCGGTTAATTTAGAGCCTCCTGTGAATCCTGTCTAAAAAAATTCTAATCGCTGACGGATAAATTCCTTAGAACAAAAACCTTAAGGCATGATGCATAGTGCCCCTTTTAATCCCTTGATATCAAAGGAAATACATTTATTCAAGCGAAAAGATCCTATTTTTACAGCACTTTACCGTATTTGACAGCATTTGACA
>CBDUUO010000609.1:0-2404 GCA_965370395.1 uncultured bacterium | reverse complement strand
ATTTTTTTGCGGCTGCTAAATCTTTTTCGCAGAACCTTTTTAATATCGGTCAATGAGCAAAACAGGTTTATCCTGTCCCCGGCCTTTTGGCCGGCTCTTGCCAGAGCAAAACCCAGCACAATCAGATTAGCGGATTTTGGGTTTGAGATTTGCTGAGCGAGTTTATCCGCATCAACCCCACTTGCTGTCATATTATGGTCGATGTTTAAATCATTGTCGCTGTTGACAACCGCCCAGCCCCCTTTTCTCAAAAAAGAGCCGTGCTGGGCGATATTCTCGTCCTTCAAAACCAGCAACCCGTCTGCCTTATAGGGTCGGATCAAGGGGCTTGAAAAATCGCCGACCTTAAAATGCGACACCACCGTTCCCCCGCGCTGGGCCATACCGTGGGTTTCTGATGTGAATACCGGTAATCCTTTATTGATGGCCGCTTCTGCCAGAAGGCCCGTAACAAACAGAACCCCCTGCCCTCCCACTCCGCTGATCAGGATTTGCTGTTTAATCGTCTTGCTCATCGTATACCCCCAAATAATAAAGTAGGCAGTAAGCAGTATACAGTATGCAGCTCAAATAAAGTAGGCAGTATGCAGTATGCAGTTTTAGTAATACTCAATACCTGTCTATTTCCTCGTACGTACTGCTTACTGCCTAGTACATACTGCTTATTGTATTTCCTTAGTGCTTACTGTTTACTTCCTGCTGTCTACTTCTTTTCAACGATCGCCCCTTTGGGGCAGACATTCAGACACACGCCGCATGAAGTGCACAGGATCGGATCGATGCTGACGTGCTTGTCTTCTTTGTCGTCATGATAGACCAGGGCCGGACATTCGAAATGCTTGATGCAATAACCGCAACCGTCGCATTTTTCATTAATGTCTACCGGTATATACTCCCCGGACCCGCCCTGCCGGGCCCGATGAATCACGCACGGATATCTTGAGATAACAACCGCCGGTCCGTTTTTGCGACTGTACTTAACGGCCTTCTTAAGAAGGGGGATAAACTCGGTGAGCTCATAGGGGTTAGCTTCCCGGATGAATTTAACACCACATCCCTGAACCAGTGACTCGATATCAACGGTTTCAGTGGGCTCGCCACAGGCCCCGTGTCCGGTGGCCGGCGTGGGTTGATTGCCGGTCATGGCGGTCGTGCGGTTATCAAGGATCACCAGCACAAAGCCGACTTTCTGGACGACCGCATCGATTAATGCCGGAACACCGGCATGGAAAAATGTTGAATCACCGATGGTGGCCACGATGTCCGGTCGTTTTTCTTCATTTTTATAGGCATGATAAAATCCGGCGGCCTGGCTTATGGCAGCGCCCATACAGAGCACCGTATCGACGGCCCCGAGATTGAGGCCCAGGGTATAGCAACCAATATCACTGGTGTAGATCCCTCTGGGGGCGGCTTTTTTTATGGCAAAAAAACTGGCGCGATGCGGGCACCCGGCGCACAGCGTCGGGCGCCTGCCCGGAGCTGATTTTATGGAAACCACCTCTGATTTGAGCCCGGCAAAATTACTGACAATTTCCTGAATCTTTTCGGGTCCGAGTTCGCCGACCTTTGGGACCGTGTTGGACAACTTGCCTTTGACGCGGTAGCGGTCCGCCAGTTGCATCTCGATAACCCCCATGGTCTCTTCAATAACCAGAACCTCTTCATAGGTGTCGATAATATGCTCGATAAACTTGCGATGCAGAGGAAAAGGCTGAATGACCTGATAAAAAGGAATTTTTGACCAGATTTTCAATTCTTTCAATATATCTTTGGTATGGGCGGCCGCCACACCCGAGGCGATAATCGCCTTGGAAGATCTGGCTTTGGGATTGAGTTTTTTGGGGGCTGTCGGACGAAATTTTGCAATGGCGGTCAGTTTTTCTTCCAGCTCCCCGTGCAGCTGCAGCCGGAATTTGGGGGTTGCCGCCCAGCGGGCCGGATTCTTATCAAACTTGACTTCGCGTTTGTTTTTAGGAATGGCTCCCAGTGAAATATCCTGCCGGGAGTGACACACCCGGGTGGTGGGGCGCACCATCACGGGCGTTTTAAAGGATTCAGATATTTCATAGGCAACTCCCATCAATTCTTTCGCCTGACGGGGTGAATCCGGATCCAGCACCGGTATCTTGGCAAACATGGCCATCAGCCGGCTGTCCTGCTCAGTTTGTGAAGAGTGAGGCCCGGGATCATCGGCGCTGATTAAAACAAACCCGCCCTTGATCCCCAGATAGGCGGCACTCATGAGCGGATCCGAAGCCACATTCAAACCGACCTGTTTCATGCTGACCGCAGCTCGAAGACCTGTCTGACATCCGGCATAAGCGATTTCAAAGGCAACCTTTTCATTAATTGCCCATTGGGTATGCATGGAAAGCGATTCTTCGTTTTGAAAATTCGCCAC
>CBDUUO010000608.1:0-2411 GCA_965370395.1 uncultured bacterium | reverse complement strand
ATAGACAGACACGTCAAGCCCCCATCCATCTTTTGCATCTCGCTCACATCCAGTTCGATAATTTCCTGACCCAAGCGGCTGAGTTTTTTTCTGGTGTTGGGAAAGCCTCTGGGAAGTATCAGATGATCGTTTACCCGGAGGGTGTTGGCCGCATATGCTTCTGCCGGGTTTACGATTATCTTGTCGTAACCCTTGAGTGAAGGGTGGTTTGCAAAATCCCGGGTCACCAGCAGGGTATTTTCAGCCACCTCATTAACGCTGGATTTGAAATGCAAGCCGGCGCCAACCGGAATCGTTGTCCAGGTGTTATCGTTTTTTTCCAGTATTCTGCCCAGTTGTCGAGCGCCTTCAGGGTTGGTGCGCTCTGAGATGCCGATAAAAAAATGGTTGCCGATCATCAGGACATCCCCGCCATCCACCGTGCCGGGCGCTTGAATATGTTTAATCTCACGATACGGCAATAGCACCTCGGCAATGGGCTCCTGTTCGCCCTGTCTGGATATTGCCCCGGGATTGGTGATAATGGCCACATCCGGTGTCACCACCGCGGTATCTTCCACAAAATGCCCATCAGGATAAGCAGGCTGCGGGTCAAGCTCGATCAACTTGAGCCCGATCGACTTCAGGGCTTCCACATAGGCCCGGTGCTGCTTTAAAACCCGTTCATAGCTCGGCGTACCCAGGGTTGCCGTCGTAATGCCGCGGTCGAAGGTTTTAGCCGGTGTCCGGGTAATTGCATATTTGAACGTTCTAGACATATAAAAAACATCCTTTTTATATGGTGCCGCATTTATAACCAGCCCAATAACCCAAATCCATCCCGAAAGAGGACCATCGAGAATAAAAGCAAAAGGGCACCTAAGGTTCGCATAACCCAGATATAAACGCGCCCTTTTAAAAAAGCCCGCGAGCGTTCAACCACCATCGCCAGTACCACTTTGGAACCCACCAGGAAAAGTAAAAAAATTCCGACAAATAAGAGCGCCGACAGGAAATTTTGATTGATTCCTTTAAAAATGATAGGCGCGCCGACCGTCATATAAAAGATATAGGGGTGGGGATTTAAGGCATTGGTGATCACCCCTTTTCTGAAAGAGCTGGAGCTGACTGAAGATAAATTTAATTCCACCCCTCTGGTTTTCAGGCTTTCATAGCCTAAATAAAGGATAAACAAGCCTCCAAAAATCGAGATGCAGCCCAATATGGGCTTAAAATCAGCCAGCCTGTTTAATATCAACAGTGAAATCAGAATGATGGGCACGTCCGTGATCAGGGGCGCGATGGAAACTTTTATTCCGGCTTTAATATCGTGTCTCAGGGTCTCGGAGATCACCAGAACCAGGAGCGGTCCGGGTGCAAATCCCGCCGCCAACCCCAAAAGCGTACCGGCACTTAAAAATTCGATCATTTTTTGAGCCATTGCTGGACGATTTGCAGGATTTCTCTGACATAGGCACATTCACATTTTGCCGGACAGGGATCGAGTTGATCTTCATGCAGGCAGTATTCCGGGCATTGCTTTGTGCCAGTAAGTCTCTCTTTATACACCGGCCCGTTATACATGTCTTTGAATGAACCTGCAGGAATGCCGAGCGTTGTTCCACATTCCAAATGATTGAATAGAAAAAGCCCCAGATTTAGATGGTCATAGTTGATCTGGTAACCAATCAGGTCGGTTGCGGGATCTTCCAGAAAATCTTTACGCGATTGCCATCGGTGGCCGCAAAATGTACATTTTTTAAATTCATCCATTGGTATTAATTTTCGCTACATATTCCTTATAACTCATCACTTTAGCATATGCCGAACCTAAAGCGGCCATAAAAGAGGCGTGAACATCTTGAGCCAATATCTTTTTCTTCTCAAAATCAAGGTTCCGGGTTGCACAACCATCGTGTACGACCGTACATCCAAAACCGAAATCAGCAGCTGCCCGGGTAGTTGCATCAATGCACATATGACTCATCGCACCACAGATCACAGCGTTGTCAACCCCGGCGTCTGTGAGCTCATTTAAAAGAGAAGTTTCACGAAAACTGTTGGGATAGTGTTTCTGTATCACCGGATCATTCGGACGGGGTTTAACAGCGGCATGAATCTCAGCCCCTTCCGTGTCCGGCAGAAAAAAAGTTGCCCCTTCCCGGTTTGAAATATGCTGGATGTGAAAAGTCGGCCATTGGTTGTCACGAAAAAAAGTCAGCAATTGAGCTGCCTTTTTGCCGGCGGCGTCCATTCCGACCAGTTCCATGCGGCCGCCCGCAAAATAATCATTCTGAATATCAACAAGTATTAGGCCGGTATTCATTTTCTTCCTTTCAGAGCAAAGCGAATATAAAAATTGATAGCTTTAATTTTGATGGTTTCGTAAAAAGTCCTAGAGCCGGTCATTGCGAGGAACGAAGTGACGAAGC
>CBDUUO010000607.1:0-2416 GCA_965370395.1 uncultured bacterium | reverse complement strand
GAGAAAGGATAGTTCGAATCTAAAGCCGGGATGGCTACCGAACTTAAACGGCCTCAAGTGGAACGTCTGCACACCGGTTCCAATCATATTGGGTCCGACCAGGCTTCTCTGATAGGGCGCCATCATGCTGTCGACAATAAACTCCTGCACCTCGCTTGCGGTCATATTTTTATTGAACTTGGGCAGTTTTGCTTTGCGCGTTGACTTTCCGTAAAAGGGAAACAGGTTTTGTCCGTCGCCGATGCCATTGAAAAAATGGACGGCCGCAAGCGCGGGGCCGTCAATGGTCCAGATTTCGATCTTGCCCTGGGCCGACCGATTCCAGACAATCTGGGGTTCAACACTGTAGCCGCCGCCCATGTCTCTTTTGGCCGGCTCCACCAGCGTGTAATGCGCACAGGCGCTCAGTAAAAAAACGATTGCCGGCAGGATAATCCCTCTGTTTTTAATCATTTTATTGAAGCTCCTCTAAATAGGATTTTATCATTTCATAATCGGGTGCATCGGGATCCACCACCAGGTAATTATTAAACGAATCTTTGGCATCTTCAAATTTACGGGCCTTCCAGAACAGCAGCCCGAGGGACCGCAGGACGGCGGGCGGGTATTGTTCATAGCTTAAGGCCTTTTGGTAACTGGCTATGGCCTTTTCCCGGTCTCCTTCCTGTGCCCGCATCCGATACAATTCACCTTGATAATAATGCAACTCACCGGGACGGTCTCCGGTGTCGAACAGGTGTTTCAGCACCACCTCGCTGGCAGCAAAATCACGTTTGCGCAACTCATTTTTTAACCATTTTCCCCGAAAGGGGCGGGTGGCATCCAGATACTCCCTTTGATACGACTCTCCGTGCCGGCCCTGGGATTCCAGCTGGTCGGCCATTTTTCGCAAGGTGTTAACCCGCTCGCTCGTGGTCGGATGGGAAGCAAAGAGGATAAACTGATCGGGTTGATCGGCCGCATCACGTTCATCTATTAGCGCTTGCCAGATATTGGCGGCCTCATGGAAGTCATACCCGGCGTCAGCCATGAGTTCAAAGCCGATATCATCGGCTTCGCGCTCCATATCCCTCGAATAGGCAAAAATACCGGCCACCGCAACCAGCTCGGCGATACTGCCGGCGAACCCGACGCCGGCCCCGGCTGCCACAATCTGCAAAAAAATAAGAGCGCCGGATGTATCGCGAATGGTACGCCATTGTTTGAGGGAATGGCGCCGCTGATAATGGCCCATCTCATGTCCGAGCACGTAGGCCAGCTGGGCTTCATTTTGGGCCCGCAGCATCAGGCCGGTCCAGACCTGCATAAAGCCGTTGGGAGCCATAGAAGCGTTGAAATGAGGTGTTTGTACGATCACATACCGAATGTCGTTGCAGTAATCCGGCTGGAGTTTGCAAAGGATTTTATTAACATAAGCATTGAGGTCCGGATCGCGCTCGACACGGCCGGAGGTTTTTAAATTGGCTTCGATATCATCCATCGCCATCCACAGGCCGGCTTCATCGGATTCCAGGGCGGGTTTTTCACCCGGCTTAATGTCCTGTATCTGGGTGGTGGCGCAGGACAGGCACGTCAAGCATAGCGCCAGAACGCAAAAGAATATGGGCTTAAATCTCATAGCGGAATCCCAAATAAAAGCTGTGAAACGGCTTCGTAAGCGGGTGCGGGTTCCCGCAAATCCCCCGTTGGTCTGAACAGCCGACCAAACCACAGAATATCTCCGGTTTGCAGGTCAACAAGGGAAGCGAATCCCGTCTGAAAGCCGCCGGTAATCGTAATGCCGGCCAGTGCACCGAGCACCATCGCCGCTTTTCGGCCGGGGCTGGCATAGCTGTCCCTTATAAAAATGAACAATGCGCAATGGGCGTCGTACCTTTCATTAATTCGCTGGATACCGCCGCCTAGACTCCAGTCGAAGGTGTCCTTTTTGGTGGGAAGGTTGTATCCCGCAAAATAGGTGTGAATCATAATGGAATTTCCGACTGTCTCATGCAGTTTCATCAGCTGTTCATTCATGCGTGATTTTTCCGGATTATCCTGCGGGGGCGCGTACCGCAACACCGTGTCTTTCTTTTGCGCTAAGAAGTTCTCCAGGGCCGTATCCACGTGGTTTTCGGCAGCAGCGGTCCAATCCGCCTTGGGCTCCTGAAGACCACCGGCGGTTAGTTCAAAAAGCTGCACATCGAGCGGCATCAAAAGAACACGCGCATTTTCGGGCAGGTTGGGGGACGGAGGGGTTACTTTATAACTGGTGGTAGCACATCCAACGCAGATCAGACAGACAAATAAGACCGTTGATTTGAAGGGGGGGTGGAAAAGGCGGGCAAAAATCGAAAAAACATGGGTTCGCGTACTTGCAGTATTCATTGCATTAATTCCCTTCTATTATGGTTGCGGGATCAAAGAATTCGTATCT
>CBDUUO010000606.1:0-2427 GCA_965370395.1 uncultured bacterium | reverse complement strand
ATTCCCCGATGAACCGGGATTTCCGCTTCGCTCCAACCGGCTCGTCCGGGTTAGGATAAGAGGTGGTCATGAAAATAATTGTTGCGGGAACCGGATATGTGGGACTTGTCCAGGCGGCTGTATGTTCGGAATACGGACATGAAGTCTATGCCTATGATGTTGATAAAGACAAAATCGACGCATTTTCTACCGGCCAGGCCGATGAAATCGAAAAATTTGTCATGGAACCCGGCTTGTCGAATATTATTCGTGAAACTCACGGCAAATCCCTGTTTTTCTCCAAAGATTTGAAGGCCATCATCGAAGGCACGGATGCCATTTTTCTATGTCTGCCGACACCGTCCAATTTGGACGGCTCGACGAATCTGACGTATTTCGATGCTGCCGCCGAAGAAATTGCTGAAATTCTCGCCCGCAGAAAAGATAAACGCCGAATCGTTCTGGTCAGCAAGAGTACGGTGCCAATCGAGACCGCCCGGCGCCTGGAAGGCATTATGCAAAATCATAATGTGGAAAATTTCGGCGTCGCCTCCAATCCTGAATTTTTAGCGGAAGGCACGGCTGTGAACCAGGCCCGCAGACCGGATCGGGTGGTGGTAGGCTGCGACGATGAAAAAGATTTTAAAATACTTCGCCGGGTCTACTCCCAATTTGTGCATCACGTTCGCATTAAATATATTGAAACCACCCCCGAAACCGCCGAAGCCACCAAATACGTGGCCAACACGATGCTGTTGACCTATATTTCCTTCTGGAACGGGGTCGGAGCCAAGATCGGCGAGAAAATATCAAACGTGAATATTGACGACCTGCGGCTGGGCGTCACCGCTGACGACCGAATCAGCACCTGGGGCTCTTTTGTGAGCAATGGGGCCGGGGGAAGCTGCTTCGGCAAAGACATCGCATCTTTAATTTATCAGTTGCGCCGAATGAATGTAAGCACCAAAATGCTGGAGGCTTCTTTTGAAGTCAACGAATATCAGAAAGTATATCTGGTTGATCGGGCCATCAATGAAGCCGGCTTCAAATTTAACAATATGGCTGTTGCGGTTTTAGGTCTGGCATTTAAAAAACACACCAACGATATGCGCGATGCCTCGTCTATTAAAGTCGTTGAGGCCCTGCTAAGCAAAGGCGTGTCACAAATCAACGCCTATGACCCGCTGGCTAATGAGTCCGCCCGGCAGGAGTTCGATCCTGCCAAAAACATCCTGTTTGAAAAGATTAAATACTTGGATTCCGCCAGGGAAGCCATCGCGGGCACACAGGCCCTTTTTATCTCATCCGACTGCGAGGAGTTCCGCGGTTTTTCACGAACCATTGAAGATACCGTAAAACCACCGTATCTGATCATGGACGGACGTCGCATGATTCCGGATTACAATGAATTAGTTGCCTTGAATTATACTTATCTTGCAGTTGGCTCTGTGGTCATAAAACCGCAATAAGGGGTTCTCGGGGATATTGAAACGATTATGACGCATGATGATGCAAAAGCCACGTCCGTTGACGTGGATTTTTTTAAAAAGGACAGGGATCAGGCATGATGAAAGGAATTATTTTAGCAGGAGGTTCCGGTTCCAGACTGTTTCCGATTACCCGGGCTGTCAGCAAGCAACTTTTACCGGTTTATGATAAACCCATGATTTATTATCCCCTATCGGTGTTGATGCTGGCCGGTATCAGAGAGATCCTTGTCATATCCACGCCGGAAGATTTGCCCATTTTTAAAAGAATTTTAAAAGACGGCACCCAGCTTGGTCTTGCCTTTTCCTTTAAAGAGCAGCCCCGCCCGGAAGGTCTGGCCCAGGCGTTCATTATCGGAGAAGAATTTATCGGGAATGACACCGTGGGCCTTATTCTTGGCGACAATATTTTTTACGGACCCAGCCTATCCAAGATATTGCAAAATGCGGTCAAGCTCGAGGAGGGCGGTTTAATTTTCGGTTATCTGGTAAAAGATCCTGAGCGCTATGGTGTTGTTGATTTTGATAACAGCGGTAAAGTTATTGGAATAGAGGAAAAGCCGAAAAAACCCAAATCTAATTATGCGGTGCCCGGCCTGTACTTTTATGACAATAAGGTCATTGAAATTGCCAAAAACCTCAAACCCTCTGAGCGCGGCGAGCTCGAGATAACCGATGTCAACATGGCGTATTTGCGTCAGAAAAAACTCAACGTAGAGCTTCTGGGGCGTGGATATGCCTGGCTGGATACCGGGACCCATGAAGCCCTGCAACAGGCGGCGAGTTACGTTCAAGCCATCCAGGAACGGCAAGGGCTAAAAATTGCCTGTCTCGAGGAGCTTGCCTATCGCCTGGGCTACATCACCAGAGATCAGCTGGTAAACCTTGCTGAAGACATGATGCAAAATGACTACGGGCGGTACTTGCTGGAAATCGCAAATGATGTTGAGAACCCCAAATA
>CBDUUO010000605.1:0-2435 GCA_965370395.1 uncultured bacterium | reverse complement strand
GTTTGCCGTTTTTGTGCAGATACAAGTCTGGTAATTAATTACAAAGATCCCAGAGCACTGAAATATTTTATTACCGAGCGCGGAAAAATTATTCCCAGACGGATATCAGGTTGTTGCGCAAAGCATCAACGTACCCTGACGCATGCCATCAAACGCGCACGGACCGTTGCTTTGCTGCCCTATGTCGGATCCGTAGACTTACGTTGAACAATCAACAACTGATTAGAGTCGATGCCTGACGTGGAGGTTAAAATATGAAAGTCATTTTGAAAGAAACGATTGATTCCCTCGGTATCATCGGCAGTGAAGTTAGCGTGGCAGACGGTTATGCCCGCAATTATCTCCTGCCCCAAAATAAGGCGGTTACAGCAACACCCCAAAATCGTAAGATGCTCGAGCAGGAAAGCGCCAAATTTGAACTCCAGATCGCCAAGGAGCGCAAATTGGCAGAAGAAATGGCCCAAAGGCTCGAAGGGGTGGTCTGTACAATTGCTGCCAAAGTTAGCGAAGACGATCGCCTGTACGGATCCGTTTCGGTACGCGATATCGTCGATACGCTGGCCAACCAGAATATTGTCGTTGAAAAACGGATGGTTCTGCTAAAAGAACCCATCAAGGCGATTGGGTCGTATAATGTCCCTATCCGGGTATACAAAGAGGTTGAGCCTGAAATAACCGTTCAAATTGTACCGGAATAACTTGTAGTTTACAATTGATTCAAGAGCGTGTATTTAAGGGATCAGCAAGGTTTATCAATTTAGCTGAGTCCTATCCCTTTAGCCCATTTCCAACCCATTGTGCCGATTGGAACCTATGGCAGATCAACAGTTGCAAAGCCAAAAAGATCCATCACTTTACCATCTGCCCCCGCAAAGCATTGAGGCGGAAGAATCTCTGCTTAGCGCTATCCTAATCGATAACAATACATTGCTGGATGTTGTCGAGATTCTTTCAACTGCCGATTTTTATCGAACCGCGCATCAAAAAATATTTGCGTCCATCATGGACTTGTTTGATCGGGGTGAACCCGTTGATCTGGTCACGCTGGCCAACAATCTAAAAGAAAAAGGCCATCTTGACACGGTCGGCGGCGCAAGCTACCTGGCACGACTTGTTGATGCGGTGCCGGTAGCAGTCAATGCACAGCATTATGCGAAGATCGTTGCAGATAAGGCGTCCTTAAGGCGTCTGATTGAAAAAGCCAATGCCATTACCAAGCGGTGTTATGATGACCGCGGAAATGTCGATGATATTATTGACTTTGCCGAGACGTCAATTTTTGAAATTTCAGAAAGAAAGACCAGTCAGGCATTTTATCCGATCAGTCGGCTCATCATCGGCAATATTGAAACCCTGGAGGAAAAACAGGGCAACAAGAGCTTGGTCACCGGCGTCCCCATGGGCTTTGGCCACCTGGATAACCTGACTTCCGGATTGCAGAATTCAGACCTCATCATTCTGGCCGCCCGTCCGAGTATGGGCAAAACCGCCTTGGCCTTGAATATCGCCAGAAATGCAGCCGTTGATGCCAACATCCCGGTGGCCGTATTCTCCCTGGAAATGTCAAAGGAACAATTATCGCTGAGAATGCTGTGCGCAGAAGCCCGTCTGGATTCATCCCGCCTGAGAGGCGGTTTTTTCAGCATGGATGACTGGCGCCGGCTCACCGATGCTGCCGGCGTTCTGTCAGAATCCCCCATCTATATCGATGATTCCCCCACCCTGACAGCGATGGAAATACGGGCAAAAGCGCGCCGGCTTAAAATGGACAAAAATATCGGGCTGGTCATCATCGACTACCTGCAACTCATGAAGGCCCATGGCAGCTCAGAACGCAGGGATCTTGAAATATCAGAAATTTCCCGTTCGTTAAAAGCATTGGCCAAAGAGCTTGGGATCCCGGTTTTAGCGCTTTCTCAGCTAAACCGTATGCTGGAACAGCGCAATGACAAACGTCCGAAGCTATCTGATTTGCGGGAGTCCGGCGCTCTTGAGCAGGATGCCGATGTCGTTGCCTTTATTTACAGAGATGAAGTGTATAATCAGGATGAAAATAACCCCCTAAAAGGAACGGCTGAGATCATTTTAGCCAAACAGCGCAACGGACCCACCGGAAAAGTCGTCCTCACCTTCTTAGATGCCTACACCCGTTTTGAAATTTTGGCGCAGGAAGAAATGGTAGACAATCTTTAGTCTCTTAGTTGTTATTTTTGTGCATTTTATGGCAAGATATTTTTCAAAACGTAAATATTAGCATTTATATAATAGTTGAAAGTGACTAAAATGAAACTAAAGTGACTAAAGTTTTGGTCCGCCTGCGGCGCATCTGTTTTATATAAAAAGACGGAGCGAAGCGACTCCTTAACTTTAGATCACTTCAAACTTTAGATCACTTTTAACTTTTCCGGTTTATCCGGGTTAGGTGTCGGGTGTCA